>NZ_PJMS01000001.1:2400000-2709583 GCF_002846555.1 Aquimarina sp. MAR_2010_214 | reverse complement strand
CCATATACCAAAACACATCCTAGCACCATTGCCAGTAATCCAGAAGGTACCATCCATTTTTCTTGTTTGTTTATTATCTCAACATTTTCGCTTTTTGCTTTTTTCAATATACGACTCCAGCCGGGTCCTCCTGGTTGAATTTTAGAATAAAACTTATAAAGAACCTCATCATCATCTGGTTTGGTTAAGAAAGTAACAGAAATCCATATGATAGTCGTTATTAATACCACTAATGGAAACTGAAACCATGAAGGAAAAATTCCTTCTACCGTGTCTGAGCCAAACAGAATTCCGTTCATATATGGTATACTGATTAAAATCGAAATGATACCAGAAGAAAACATAGCCGATATCTCACTCCATGCATTGATTCTCCACCAGAACCATCTTAAAATAAAAATCAATCCTGTTCCTGCTCCAAACATTAAGATATACTTAAATATTTGAACTGCATTGGTAAGTGCTAATGCAAGTAAAGTACTTAATGCCATTAATATAACTGTAGCGATCCGTCCCATATTTACCTGAGCTTTTTCTGTAGCATCTTTATTAACGTATTGTTTATATACATCGTTGACTATATAAGATGCTCCCCAATTTAAATGTGTTGATATTGTAGACATATAAGCAGAAATCAAAGATGCTACTACAACCCCAGAAGCCCACTTGGTAATTTTGTAAGCATTGCAGAATATGCAAGGTCATGTCCAAGTTTATCCTGAGTAACATCAGGAAAAGCTTCTTGTATACTGGCAAGATCTGGAAATACTACTAAAGAAGCCAATGCTACAATAATCCAAGGCCACGGTCTAATTGCATAATGCATGATATTAAAAAAGAAAGTAGCACCAATTGCATGATTTTCATTTTTTGACGCGAGCATTCGCTGCGCTATATATCCACCACCTCCTGGTTCGGCACCTGGATACCAAGAACTCCACCATTGTATTGCCAGTGGGATAACTAGTAAAGAAATCAATGCTTCTTTATTATCAAAATCCGGAACCAGAGAAAGTTTATCTTTTACATTAGGATGAGAAACCAAATTTTCTAACCCATTTACTTCTGGTAAATTAACACAATAATAAGCGGCACCTACTGCACCTGCCATAGCTACAAAAAACAGTAAAAAATCAGAGTAAACCACTCCTTTAAATCCTCCTAAAGCACTAAAAATTACTGTTACAACAGCCGCATAACCTACTGTTTCTATAGCAGATAAACCAAGCATTACCTGCCCAATTTTGATTGCTGCCAATGTTACTCCAGACATTGCCAGAATATTAAAAATAACACCTAGATATACTGAGCGAAATATTCTAAGAAAACGTGCTGGTTTACCAGTGTACCTGAGTTCATAGAACTCCATATCTGTATTTACATTTGATCGCCTCCATAACCTGGCATAAATAAATACAGTTAGTAATCCTGTTAATAAAAAAGCCCACCATACCCAATTACCAGCAACACCATCCTGCCTTACAATATCGGTTACCAAATTAGGAGTATCGGTAGAAAAAGTAGTAGCGACCATAGAAAAGCCCAACAGCCACCATGGCATACTTCTTCCTGATAAAAAATATTCTGATGCGCTTTTACCAGACCTTTTCGAAACTATAATACCAATAAGCAGAGTAGTTAAAAAGAAAAATATAATAATTGAATAATCTAAGGTACTAAGTTCCATTACTGAGTTTTATTTTAATAAATTTGATTTGTTTTTTAATATTCGTTGTTTAGCGTGAGCTGCATAATTTCTACCTATAGGAATTCTTTTTTCTCCTACCTCAACAAGGTTCCCTTCTATAGACTTAACTTTATCTATAGCTATAGTATATGATTTATGAATTCTTATAAAATTTTCTGAAGGAAGTTCTTCACTAATACTAGTCAACGATTTATGAGATAGAAATGTATCTTCAAGAGTGCTTACTCTAATATAATCTTTCAAACTTTCAATAAATAGGATATCACTTAAAAGAATTTTTACTAATTTCTTATCCACTTTTAAGAAAATATGTGCTGGTTGAACCAAATCCACAGAAGTCTCATGTTTCTTTATAGTAACAAGTCTTGCTGTTAATTTATTTATAGATTTCAGAAATCGATTGAAAGAAATAGGTTTTACCAAATAATCAAGAACCTCTAACTCATAACTTTCTAATGCATATTCTTTATATGCCGTAGTAATAATAACCTGAGGGTATTCTTGCAAGCTTTTCAAAAACTCTAAGCCATTCATCCTTGGCATATTAATATCTAAAAATACAGCATCAATATCTCCTTGTTCTAATATGGACAATGCCTCTATTGGATTTTTAAAAGTATCAACGATTTGAATGTTCTTGAATTCTTTTAAAAAAGATTCAAGAACTTCAATTGCCAAGGGCTCATCATCAATTATGATACATTTAATTGTCATTATATAGGAATTTTAAGCAAAATTGAATATTCATTATTTTTTTGCGCTATGTTAAGTGTATATTTTCTCGGATAAAGTATTTCTAATCTTCTTTTAACATTCTTTATCCCAATTCCGTTAAGTTGTTTGGTTTCAGATTCTTCTTCATAATTATTTTTGGATATAAATATCAGTTCGTTTTCAAATCTTTCAAAAGAGATTAATAACTCCATCCTATCGTTATTTTTAAGACCATGCTTAAAAGCATTTTCAATAAATGGTAAAAACAACATAGGTACTACTTTTACATCATCAATATTACCATTTATATCAACACTAGAATCAACACGATCACCGTAACGCATTTTTTCGAGTTCAATATAATTATCAATATGATCAATTTCTTGCAAAAGAGGGAGCTTTTTTTTGCTAGTATCATAAATCACATATCTCATAAAGTTAGATAGTTTCAATACAAGGTTAGGTGCTAAATCCGATTTTTTTATCGTCAATGCATATAAACTATTAAGCGTATTAAAAAAGAAATGAGGTTGTATCTGCGCCTTTAAATATTTTAACTCTGTTTTATATTGCAATTCACTTAAATCTCTATTCTTATTTTGCATAATCAAAAAGTCAACTGTATACTTTATTGCAGAGGTTAATCCCACAACATACAATTCTCCTATAGCCACTGCTACAATATGATTAAAACCAAATGGAGCTAGCCTTCCTTCCACTTCTGGCCAAATATCTTCGGTAACCAACAATAGATTTAAACCAGACCTAAACATATAATGAACCCCTAGAGAGAGACATAAGAAAACTACGTAATACACATACTTTTTTTTGAATATGTATTTAGGTACTAAAAAATAAATATTAAAATAGACTAAAATGATGTGTAAAGGAAATTCTACAAGGTTCGATTTTAATGAATACCAGTAATCATTAAAATAACTCCCCCATCGAATCACATTGAATAAAAAATAAATAATCCAAAAATATAAATGATATTTTCGTTTAATAGTCTTTTGCACTCTACCCTTCTTTTTAAAAAATCAATAAATCTTACTAGTTAAAACCTCTTTTTTAACATAAATTTTTGAAAAATGTAAGGCAATTTGGAGAGAAAAACAAAAAAAATAAGAATATCTAATTTCAAAAAAACCGTTATCTATCAATGTATGTCGATTGTTACGAAAACAACGTCGTTTGTCTAAAAAAAATTTTGTTAAAAAATTAAAATACTACTTTGAGATCATTCAAAAAACACACATTAATATGAAACAAAAAATTTTAACCCTTACCACTCTATTATTTATTTCTATTATGAGTTTTGGGCAGGGGGCCCAAATAACGGGTACAGTAAAAGGAGCTTCAGACGGTGTACCACTGCCTGGAGTAAATATTATTGTAAAAGGAACTACAAATGGAGTACAGACAGATTTTGATGGAAATTACTCAATTACTGCAGCAGTAGGAGATGTAATTCAATTTTCCTATTTAGGAATGACAGACAAAGAAGTTACTGTTGGTAGTGACACAGTAATAAATGTTCAGTTAGAGGAAGATGCAGAACAATTAGAAGATGTAGTAGTAACTGCACTGGGGATTAAGAAAACCAGAAAATCACTTACATATGCTGCGCAAGACATTAAAGCAGATGAGTTAACAAAAATCAAAGATGCTAACCCTATCAATAGTCTTTCTGGTAAGGTATCAGGACTTGTTGTAAATAGAAGTTCATCTGGTGTAGGAGGATCAGTAAAAGTAACTTTACGAGGTAATACATCTACCAGAAATAATCAACCACTATATGTAATAGATGGTATTCCATTATTAAACACAACTGCTATCCAACCTAATTCAACATTTGGGGATATTAATAATGCAGGAAACAGAGATGGAGGGGATGCACTATCCTTGATCAATCCTGATGATATTGAAAGTATTAGTATACTAAAAGGAGCTTCTGCCTCTGCATTATATGGTAGTCAGGGATCTAATGGTGTTATATTGATTACTACTAAAAAAGGAAAAGCTGGTACATTTAAAGTAGATGTATCTTCTAATTTAACAGTAGATGAAGTAGCATATCAAATTGATTTTGATCCAGCCACAGAACGTAATGTTGATTCATTCTTTCAAACTGGAACTACCGTTATCAATTCGGCATCTGTTTCTGGTGGTGGTGAGAAAGCACAAACGTATTTCTCATATGCCAATACGCAAGCTAAAGGAGTGATACCTACACATCAAGTAAAAAAACACACATTAAATCTTAGAGAAACTGCCAAATTGTTTGATGACAGACTAACAGTTGATGCAAATGTTATTTTATCGACACAAGACATTCACAACAAACCTGTTTCTGCGCTGTATTTCAACCCATTAAGAGGCGCTTATGCTTTTCGATCTGACACCGAAACTTTAAGTAATTATGAAGTTTTTGAAGAGTTTAATGTAGAAAGAAATCTAATGGCGCAACGTTGGTTTGGAACTACTTCTGATGTTGAACAAAACCCATATTGGATATTAAACAGAAATGCCAGTGATGAGGAAAATCAAAAAGCAGTATTATCTTTATCTTTAAGTTACAAAGTAAATAATTGGTTAACACTAAAAACCAGAGGAAGTTATGATAAAAACTTCTACAAGTTTGAAAGAAAAATGTTTGCCACGACTAATGGTACGTTAGCAGCTACAACCGGAAGATATTTATATAATGAAGTTGAAGATCTTCAACTATATGGTGATTTCATAGCTACTATTAACACATCACTATCTGATGACTGGAATATTACTGCCAATATCGGAGCAAGTTTAAACAAATTTGATACCGGGAAATCAATACTTTTAGACTCAGGAGTTACCGGAGGTCTACAAGTACCGAATATTTTTACACTTTCTAATTTTAATGCCAATCCAGGTATAAGGTTAATCCAAACACAAGCAGAATTAAAAGAGGTGCAATCTATATTTGCAAGTTCTACATTAGGTTTTAAACAAATGGTATATCTAGATGTTACGGCTCGTAATGATTGGTCCTCTACAGTTTCAGATTCTTTTTTCTATCCATCAATAGGTCTAACAGGAGTTGTATCTGAAATGTTTGAATTACCTGAAGTTATTTCTTTTGCAAAAGTGAGAGCTTCTTATGCAGAAGTTGGAAAAGATATTCAAAGTTTTGTCAATAACCCAATCTTTACCATAGCAACAGGAGAAGGAGGAATCATTCCACCAAACACTTTACCATTATCTGAACTAAAACCGGAAAAACAAAGATCATTTGAAGTCGGTACAGAATGGAAGTTTTTAAACAACCGTTTAGGTTTTGACTTTGGGTATTACAAAACAAACACTATCGATCAGTTTATGATCATACCAGGTGTAATTAGCGATTTTTCTTCTGTAAATGCTGGTGATTTTGAGAACAGTGGTTTCGAATTATCTTTATCTGCAACACCTGTAGAAACAGAAAATTTTACTTGGAACACAACTGTAAATTTTGCTAGTAATAAAAATGAAGTACTAGAATTAGATTCTAGATTAAGTAGTCCATTTATTGAATTAACAAATCCAGGGGTTAATGCTTATGGATTATACATCATAGAAGGTGGAAGTTTTGGTGACATTTATGGTAGAAAATTGTTAAAAACAGCAGAAGGTTTACCAGTAAGAGCTGCTGATGGTAATTTTGTTCAAGCTGACGCTGTTAATGATGGAAGTACAAGAGAAACTTTACCTAATGGTCTTGATTTCTTAGGAAATGCTAATCCAGATTTCACATTAGGTTGGAGTAACTCATTTAGCTATAAGAATATAACACTTGGTTTCTTAATTGATGGGAAATTTGGAGGTGAAGTAATGAGTATGACAGAAGCTGTAGTAGATCAGCTAGGTAATACTAATCGAACTGGAAACGTTACTATTTTTGATCAAGGAACAAATTCTTCAGTACAAATTCCTGCATCAGAATACTACGCTCAAATTGGAGGTAGAAATGGGTTTACCAGCGAATATGTGTATGATGCTACTAATATTAGATTAGCCGAAGTTTCTTTAGGGTATACATTTAACCTAAAAGAAAGTAGTTTCTTTAATGCAGTTAGAGCCTCTTTAATCGGTAGGAACCTTTTCTTTATTTCTAAGGATGCTCCTTATGATCCGAATGTTACATTAAGTACTGGTAACGGATTACAAGGTGTTGATGTTTTTGGTGCACCATCTACCAGAAGTATAGGATTAAACATAGGGTTATCATTTTAATCAAAAGGAATAGAATATCATGAAAAATATAATTAAAACAACAATCATTACTGCTTTTATCTCGCTATTCGTACTCTCATGCACAGATGATTTTGAAGCACTAAATACAGATCCTAATGGATTAACCGAAGAGCAAAGTCAGTCTGACTTTCTTTTTATCGGTGGGCCATTTAGACCTATCTTTCTAAATATATATAGGTATGCTCCGGCATGGCACACTCAATTACAACATAATCTAAATGCAGATACATTCTGTGGATATATGGCTCCTCCAAGACCATTTGCAGGAGGTCAAAATACTACGAATTATGCTTTTATTAATTTTTGGGATCAATGGGCCTGGGATATTCCATATTCTTCTGCAGGGGTGATGAATAATGTTTCCCTGATTAAAGAAAGAGGAGAAAAAGATTTCCCTCTACTAAATTCTGTTGCTTTGATCCTAAAAGTAGAAGCAATGCATAGAGTAACCGATGTGTATGGCCCAATTGTATATTCAAAATATGGACAATCGTCTACATTTGCAGAATATGATTCTCAACAAGAAGTATACAATCAATTTTTTGCAGAATTAGACCAAGCAGTAGCTACTTTATCTACAGATCTCACAAATGAGCAATTCAATGCATTTGATCTTGTTTATGGTGGAAATTTAGAGCAATGGGTAAAATTCGCCAATACCTTACGATTACGTCTGGCATTAAGAATTTCTAAAACAGATCCTTCTAAAGCAAAAACAGAAGGTGAAAAAGCATTGTCTCAAGCATCAGGATTATTATCAGGTAATAACGATAATTTCTTAATTCAAGGAGGGTTAGAACATCCGTTAACAAGATTCAATTCTAGTTGGGATGATGTTCGTATGAATGCTTCTATGGAATCAATATTAGTTGGGTATAACGATGCCAGAGGTCCAGTTTTATTTGAGGAGTCAGCTGTAACACCAGGATCTTTAAAAGGGTTAAGAAGTGGATTACCTTTATTACCTGCATATGCTACAGAATTGGAACAAAAGGCAGATTACATTGGGTTTTCGAGATTAGGAAATTCTTATATCAATGATAAAACTCCAACTACAGATATTCAATTAATGACTGCTGCTGAAGCGTATTTCTTAAAAGCAGAAGCAGCCTTAAGAGGATGGACTGGAGCTGGTGATGCACAATCTAATTACGAAATGGGAATTACCACTTCTTTTGAGCAGCATGGAGCTGGTGGAGCATCAAGCTATATTGCCGATAACACCTCTACACCTAGTGACTATGTTGATCCTGTTGGATCTAATGGCATTACCGCAGTAAGTAATATCACTATTGCATGGAATTCTGGAGCAACAAATGAAGAAAAACTGGAGCGAATTATTACTCAAAAATGGATCGCCATGTTCCCTGATGGGCAAGAAGCATGGAGTGAATTTAGAAGAACGGGGTATCCAAAAATATTCCCTGTGGCAGTAAATAATAGTGGAGGAACAGTAGATAGTAATATACAAGTAAGAAGATTGCCATTCCCTGCTAGTGAAAGAAACACTAACCCACAAGGAGTAGAACAGGCAAGAACACTATTAGGTGGTGCTGATAATGGAGGAACCCGACTATGGTGGGATATTGCAGGTGGAAATTTTTAAAAAATTTGAGTTAGCCAAATAATACTTATGAAAGAGATGGATAGAGTAATATCTCTCAACTCCATCTCTTTTCATAAAAGCCTTAAAATAATAAAACAATTAAAACAAATCAAACTCTTGTGGAAATGATCCAGGAAATTGAATATAAACAGGTAGGACAGTTTGAAAAAACGAAGTTTGAGAAGATTCACAATGAAATATTTCCCGATTCGTCGACAGCTTCAAAACTTGTTGCTCATGAAATTGCAACATTAATTAAACAAAAACAAGAAGAAGGTAAACCTTGCGTACTTGGCCTGGCTACAGGCTCTTCTCCTATAAAAGTATATGAAGAATTGGTAAACCTACATCGTTCTGGAGAGTTAAGCTTTTCAAATGTAGTTACTTTTAATCTGGATGAATATTATCCAATGGATACTGCACATCAGCAAAGTTATTATCACTTCATGCATCAACACTTATTTGATCATGTAGATATCAACCCAGAAAATATAAACATTCCTGATGGTACCGTTCCTGTTACAGAAATGGATCAATATTGTATTGATTATGAAATGAAAATCAAAAAATACGGAGGACTAGACTTTCAACTTTTAGGAATTGGTAGAACAGGGCATATAGGCTTTAATGAGCCAGGATCACATCCTAACTCGGGTACACGAATCATCACACTAGATCATGTAACCAGAACTGATGCTTCTTCCGATTTTAATGGTTTAGAAAATGTTCCCAAAAAAGCTGTAACTATGGGGATAAGCACTATTATGAAGTCCAGAAGAGTATTATTACTCGCATGGGGTCATAAAAAGGCTACGGTAGTTAGACAAACTATAGAGGGAGAAATAACATCTAATATCCCGGCATCTTTTCTACAAGAACATAAAAATACCACCATAATCCTTGATTCTGAAGCTGCTTCTGAGCTTACACGTATTAAAACCCCTTGGTTGGTAGACCAATGTATATGGAAAGAACAATTAAAATTTAAAGCAGTTACATGGTTAAGCCAAGAAGTAAACAAACCTATTTTAAAGCTTACAGACAAAGATTATAATGATAATGGAATGTCTGGCCTTTTGGCTGTTGAAGGCTCATCTTATGATTTAAACATTAAGATTTTTAATAAACTACAACATACCATCACAGGATGGCCAGGAGGAAAACCAAATGCAGACGATACTAACAGACCTGAAAGAGCACAACCAGCAAAAAAGAGAGTTTTAATTTTTAGTCCACACCCCGATGATGACGTAATATCTATGGGAGGGACTTTTTTAAGGCTCATTGATCAAGGACATGATGTACATGTCGTGTATCAAACATCTGGAAACATTGCTGTAACCGATGATGAAGCTTTAAAGTTTGCCGAAGTAGCAGATAGTTTTAAGTCTGATGGTGCTGTAGATACTTACAAAAAAGTTATTGAGTTTCTTAAATCAAAAAACCAAGGAGATATCGACATTTCTGAAGTTCGATCAATTAAAGGACTAATTAGAAGAATGGAATCTTTGGGTGCTACCAGATATTTTGGATTAGACGACGAAAAAGTTCATTTTTTGGATCTCCCCTTTTATGAAACTGGAAGAATCAAAAAAAATCCTCTAGGAGAAAAGGATATAAAAATCACTGAAGATATTATTGAAAAAATAAAGCCTCATCAGATATATGCTGCTGGAGATTTGGCCGATCCTCACGGAACCCATAAAGTTTGTTTGGATGCAGTTTTTAGTGCTCTCTCTAATTTAAAGAGTCAAACTTATATGGACGAATGTTGGGTATGGCTTTATAGAGGTGCTTGGCAGGAATGGGACGTTTCTGAAATTGAAATGGCAGTACCATTAAGTCCTCTTGAAGTAAATAAAAAAACTAACGCCATCTTATATCATCAATCTCAAAAAGACAGAGTAATGTTTCAAGGAGAGGATTCGAGAGAATTTTGGTTAAGAGCTCGTGAAAGAAATAGAAATACAGCGATATTATATGATAAGCTTGGCCTGGCAGATTATGAGGCTATAGAAGCTTTTAAGAGATATCTATTTTAAAATTAATTGCATTGTTTGTTAGATAAATTTTCGCAAAAAAACAACCTTCCCTCAATATATGAGGGAAAGTTGCTTTTAAATAAGAATCTCTTCTTTCTAAATATGCTATACACGGCAATAAGACAATACATAAATGACAAATAAACTAATGACTAATGATATTATTTGCAGATAGCGGTTCTACCAAATGTGATTGGGTTCTTGTTAAAAACAATGGAGAACTCATTCACAAAACTAAAACCGATGGTATAAACCCTCTGCTGCTTTCTGACAATTCTATCTTAAATATTATTCAAAAAGCAGATTCTATTCTACAAAAAAGAGATCTTATACATAAGATTTACTTTTATGGAGCTGGGTGTGGCGAGACAGATGCCAAGAAAAAAATAGCTCTCGTACTACAATCTATATTTAAAAACTTAACATCTGTTGTTATAGAAGAAGATATCATCGGAGCCGTAAAAGCCACAACAGAAAAACCAAGTGTAGTATGTATTTTGGGAACAGGAGCAAATTGCTGTTATTTTGATGGAGAAAAAGTTATTCAAAAATCTCCTGCTTTAGGGTATTTATTGGCAGATGAAGGCAGTGGTAATTATCTTGGAAAAAAATTGATTAAAGATTATTTCCTAGGTAAAATGCCATCAGATATAGCTATAATATTTAAGAATGACTATCCCACTGAACTAAATCAAATCCTTGATGAATTATATTGTGCTGATCATCCCAATAAATATTTAGCTTCATATGCTAAGTTCATTTTTAGAAATCGAGGAAATGCTTATCTAGAGGAAATTTTGCACCGTGGTATTTCAAAATTTATAAGTACTTACCTTTTACAGTACAAAGAAGAATTATCTAAATACCCCATACATTTTGTAGGTTCGGTAGCCTACTATTCGCAAGATATTATAAAAAAAATATTAGATGACCGTGGTTATCGGGTTAAGGGTTTTGTGAAAAAACCAATAGACCACTTGGTTAATCGACTGATCACGCAAAGAATTTCACAAAAAACAAGTCAATAATGAGTTTACGAATCATACCATTCCTTTTTTTAATATTCATAGCCTGTAAAAATCCTGATTCATCATCCCCTGTTAATCAATCTTTGAATATTACCCCTATACCTTTCAAAGTGGATACAAAACAAGGATATTTTGAAATCAATAAAAAAACTACTTTTCTATGCAATGATGAATCGTCTGAGGTTATTGCTAGTTTTTTTATTGAAAAAATGAAGCCTTTTACAGGTCACTCTTTTTCGATAGATAATGGAAATAACATTAAAAACAGCATTCAATTAATTAAAGAAAGTACGCTAGACTTTGGCAAAGAAGAATACCGTCTATCCATATCAAAAGATGAAGTAAAAATAAAAGCTAAAACTGATCAAGGATTGTTTTATGGAATGCAGACTTTTATGCAACTCCTTCCACTATATGATGCTAATTCAAAAAATCAAATGCATCTTCCTGTTAAAATTCAGGCTTTAGATATAGAAGATAAACCTCGTTTCGGTTGGAGAGGGATGCACTTAGATGTTTCAAGGCATTTTTTCTCAATTGATTTTATCAAAAAACAACTTGATGTATTATCTCTTTTCAAGATCAATAAATTTCATTGGCACTTAACTGATGATCAGGGATGGCGAATAGAAATAAAAAAATACCCTAAACTTACAGAGATAGGATCCAAAAGAAAAAATGCCGATGGCAGTTTTCATCAAGGGTTTTATACTCAGGAAGAGATAAAAGAGGTGGTACAATACGCCAAAGAAAGGTTTATTGATGTAATTCCTGAGTTTGATACACCAGGACATGCTATTGCTATTCTGGCTGGATATCCAGAGCTTTCTTGTAGTAAAGAAAAATATGAAGTAAGAAACTTATGGGGTGTAGAATCCAGTATACTCTGTGCAGGAAAAGAAGAAACTTACACTTTTATAGAAGATGTAATTCAAGAACTATCAACCCTATTTCCTTATGAATATTACCACATGGGAGGGGATGAAGTACCTAAAGATCAATGGAAAAATTCTTTAGAATGCCTAGAGTTAAAAAAACGTGAAGGTCTAAAAGATGAGAAAGAAATTCAAAGTTATTTTATGGCTCGTGTAGAAAAAATCTTATCAAAATATAACAAAAAAATGATTGGATGGGATGAAATTCTAGAAGGAGGTATTACTCCTACAACAAATATTATGTCATGGCAAGGAGAAGAAGGGGGTATCAAAGCTGCTAATAAGGGGCATGATGTTATCATGACTCCTGCAAAATATTGTTATTTTAACTTTTATCAAGGTGATTTCAAAGCAGAACCTCTAGCATTTGGAGGATATATTCCTCTAGAAAAAGTATATCACTATGATCCAATACCAAAAGAAATTGAAGAAGATAAAAAGAAGCATATTTTAGGTGCACAAGGAAATGTATGGACCGAATATGCTTATGAAGACCAAACAATTGAATACTTGTTATATCCACGTATCATAGCATTGGCAGAAACTACGTGGTCACAAAAAGAAAATAAAAAAATCGATGATTTCTTAAATAGATTGAATAGTGTCTATGAAATATTAGAACACTATAATATCAATTATCATATTCCTCTTCCTGAAGGGCCTACTTCAAATAAAATTGTATTTATTGATAGTGTAAGCATCCCCTTCTCTACCACACATCCCGTTAAAATGGTGTACACTACAGATGGAACAGATCCAAATGCAGCTAGTACCACATATACCGAACCACTAAATTTTAAAGAAAATACCGAACTACGAATTGCATCAATATTAAAAAGTGGAAAAATGAGTGGTATCAGAACATTAGTAATAACAAAAGAAAAATCTATTGCTCCTTCTGACACAGAAAAACTATCCAAAGGTCTTATTATGAAAGTAACAAAAGGCAATTTCAAAAGTGTCAGTGACATTAAGGATACTACAAAAGCGCATACTTCTACGATTAAAAGAATTGAAGATGCAAATACTACATACCATTGGGGTCACGAAGTAAAAGAAGATAATTTTAAAGCTGTTTTTCTTGAGGGTTATGTTGACATTCCTGAGGATGGGGTATACTATTTTTCTAGTACGCAGGATCAAATATGGATTGCAGATCAACTCCTTATAGATTATAATACACCACTAAAAAAACACCCAAAAGAAAGTTCAATCGCGCTACAAAAAGGAAAACATAAACTAAAAATAGTATATCTAAATAATGTAGCAAAAGGGTGGGCAACAGATTGGAATACTGTAGAACTTAAATATAGAAAAGCATCTGAAGTTGATTATAAGAAAGTAAATGAAAACATGATTTTTCATTAATTCTAGCAATACTCTAAAAAATATTTACAAACTATTAATTTAATATGTAACTAAAAATAGTTTTTGATTGTTAAAGTCCTCCGACACAATGGATCAGTGAAGGAAGATTTTTTATAGCTATTATCTACATCTTTCCATTTAATTTTTTTAATCTATTCATTTCATCAAATTCTGCAACTAGTCTATTTTTATTTTTTAATCCCTCAATCATATTTTCTCGGTTTTTTATTTGAAAATCCCTATCAATCAAATAGTTTAGAAACGCATTTTTATGATTCATCAAGATATAACTCCTCTCCTATCGATTATCATTTTATAGCTTTAATAGATAGCAGAGCAAAACTTCTGGTTTCTTATCGCTCATGCTTCGCTTTAATTAAGTGATAACACACTTAATAATTCATGAAAAACTACTTATTTTCATGAATCAACATTTCTAATTTCTTAGCTTTATCTTTAGCATAATCCAGAGTATTGTCCATCTCATAACACTTTTTAAAATTCTTTAAAGCATTTATAGAATCACCTTTTTCTAATAGTCCGTCACCATAACTATCATATACATTTGCCGAATTTGGATATTCTTCTATGTTTAACTTAAATACTTTTAGCGACTCTTCTAGATTGCCATTTTGTAATAACATATATCCTAATCGATTAATATTACTTTCTTTAACTTCATAAGTTATTGTATCCTTTTTTATTTCATGATAATAAGCAATACCTCTATCAATGTCTTCATTCAATATTTTTTTAGCTAAAACAGTTTCAGCTTTTAACCTTGGAACCTTGTATGGTTCACTTTTATTGATGTTAACAAAACCAGTAACAATATCTCGAAGATTATTATTTGAATTATTAGTTAGTAAAATGAAACCGCTTTCGGTGTCGACTTCATTATACAAATAAGTGCCAAAACCAACCCAACCACCAGAATGAAAAACAACTCTTGGTTCGGTTTTAGATTCTATAAACCAACCAAAACCATAGTTAGTTTCTTCTCCATTATTTAATTTTCCTGGTGTAAATGCTTCATCTAGATATGCTTTTGAAATAATCGTATGATTAGAAAGCGCCATATTCCATTTCATTAAATCTTCTAATGTTGAGTAAATGCCACCATCACCTCTTACATCATTAACAATATTATAATCATTAAGTTTTAAATCTTTTTGATTTAATGCAGTCTGGTAACCAAAAACACGATTTGGCATGTTTGGATCAGCTTCCTCTTGGTATTTATACAACAGAGTGTTATTCATTTTTAGCGGTTCTAAAATTTGCTCTTTTAAAAATATACTAAAATGCTGTCCCGATATTTTTTCTACTATTGAAGCTAAAAACAAATATCCCGTGTTGCTATACTCCCATTTTTCTCCTGTTTTAAAATCTAATTCTGGGTTAACTCTATATATTTCTTTAATGATTTCATCGTTTCCCAAAATGTATTTTTTAGTAGAATCTGCTGGTTTCCAATTGTAATCAATTAGCCTTTCGTAATCAGTTAATCCTGAGGTATGGTGCAATAAATGCTTAACAGTTATATTTTTATATGGAAAATTGGGAAGAATCGTATTTACTTTTTGATCATAATCTAATTTCCCTGATTCTTTTAATTTCATAATAGCCATACCAGTAAACTGCTTACTAACTGATGCTAAACGAAATTGTGAATCTAAGGTTAAGGAATCTTTAGGGTTGATGCTTCTTAGTCCAGAAGTATTTTTAAAAACAACTTCTCCATTTTTGTATACTAATATGTTTCCTGTTGTTATGCCTTTTTTGTGAAGTTCATTTAAAAACTCTTTGTAAGTGTTAGTTTCGATCTCAGGTTTCTTTTCTGTTTTACAAGAAAAAAAGTTTGCCGTAAGAAAACATATTAATACTATTTTTTTGATTGATCTCATTTTTTGATTGATTATTTGTGTAGGCCTAAATTACAATTAAATCTTTAATTATTCGATAACGCACAACTGTACTAAACATCAATAACAATTGTTGTATTACTACTACTGCTCTTTGGATTATTTTAAATGGAAAAAACCAAAAAGCTGAATTTTGTGGAATAAAACTAATTCTGAAAAATAACGAAATAATAAAAAAAGTGTATCGTTAATTGCTGTTAAATCAAAATATCAATATGCACGACTAGTTAATGTTAATATTATTCTATCTGCAATAGTTTTGGCAGTGGTAATGGTAGATACATTTGTATATAGTTTTCCATTTTTGCCAGAATGATGACCATGTCCTATGAGTTTCATAATCTTATATGTTGTGTCATTAAAATCCGTCGGTTTAATTTCTGAAGAATAAACCAGTGAGGGTTGTCCTACTTGTCCCGACCCTGAGTAAATCTTATCCTCTGGAAACTTATCTTTGGTATAATATTCATTCCAATCATAAGATTGGTTTACTTCTACCAAAATTCTATAATTGCTATTGGTATCAAAATTGGTTTTTGATTTCATGACAAAATTACTGGTAGGTGTTGCTCCAGAAACAGCATCCAGATCAGGTGCTCCATTTAGAGGTATATAAAGTCCATCAGAAGCTTTGATTCCTCTTTTATGAGACCAATATGGAAGCGCTTCGGGTCGTCTTACAATCGATGATTCCCAGTTTTCTCCAACTTTTTTACCATAATCGAATGTACTAGAAGAAATCACTCTTGAAATGTATAAAGTCTCTATATAATTACCCTTTGCATCTTCTGCCCAAACCGCAAATAAAGGGTATTGAAATCCTTCTCCTTTTTTTAATTCTATACTTATTTCATGATTTCCAATTGTTTTATCTAATTCAATAATTTGATAATCAAACGTTTCTTCAGTTTTTCCAATTTGCTCGTTTCTAATTTGATTTCCCCAATTGTAAATTATGTTAAGTATAGGTGTATCAAAATACAAACCTGTTGAAACGATCAAAACAATTAATAAAACCAGTGGACTTTGAAGTTTCTTTAGTTTTGGTTGTCTTTTCCCTTTTATATAATTTGATAATGGTAGTTTATTATTGATTATATGAAACACCATTGCCAAGATAAATACTAAAGCAAAAAAGGTATGAAGAGAGGCCACATTTTTTTCAAAAGGTGTAAAATACATAAGTACACCCGAGCCTGAAAGTATTAAAAGTAGTGCAATCAAAATATTGCCAAGTAGTCTTCTGTTCATAATCGTATTTATATTTAGAACAAATGTACTATGGGCTTGGTTCGGTTACAATAAGGGGTAAATTCGCCCCTATTTTTTTAAGAAAATTTTATAATCGTTTGCCAAATTCATCAAGGACTTCTAATACAGAAATAAGCTCTTTTCCTTTTTCTGTTAAAGAGTATTCTACTTTTTTGGGATACACTTCATAGTCCTTTTTTTGAATGATCCCATCCTCTACCAATTCTCCTAGTTGTTTGGTTAAAGCTCTTTTAGAAGCTTCGGGGTTGTATTTTTCTAAATCTTTAAGCCTACAATTCCCTCTATTAAGTTCACATAATAGCGCTAGTTTCCATTTCCCAGAAATAACATGTAGTGTTCTCTCCATTGGGCAATCAATTTTTAAAGGTGTTTTTCTAGTGTAAGTCCCCATCTATTATGTTTCTTTAAAATTACAATAAACACACATATATTGTTAACGAAAGTATAAAAAATAGCTCTTTTATCAAGTTAAGATGATAGGAGGTTAAAAACAGGTAATCTTTCAAAATTAAGTACTGCCCCCCTATTCGCTATAATCATGATCTGTTCACTATTTTATTACATTGTACGATATGCCTTTGATTGTGATAAATAAGTACTCTAAACGTATCTCCTAATTTTAATTTTATCCATTTCGAAATACTGATCGATGTTTTAATCTTACTTAGATCTTTATTTCTTGCTATATCTAATAATTCTAACGTCTTGTGTTGTTGCGCTATAAACCTGTCAATACATTTTTTATCCAGATCACTGTTAATCGGGTTTTTATCTTCGAATGTTTTCATTTTATTCAATTTTTCTTTGGGAAGCAGAATTTTTGCAAAGTAATTCCCCAAAAGACCTGATCTAAAAATAGCTGCATTTTTTCTTTTCGATGTTAGCATTCTATTTTCAATCTCAGGAAGATAAAAGTCTCCATACAAATTTAGGTGCTCCAGGCACTCTAAAATACTCCAACTCTCTGATGTATTTTTCCAATTGAGTTTTTCTACTGATAACTGATTATATTTTTCTGCTTCATTTATATTTTTTCGTGTTCTCTCTACCAAATCCTGTAGTAAATCTTTTGATACTATCTTCATTTGTTTTTTTATACAAAACTCAATGATTTAAAGTTTTAAAACATTGATTGAAATTAAGATTTTTTGATTCTCGAAAGTGTTTCAGGTGTCATTCGTAAGTAGGATGCGATATACTTGTTTGGTATTTCCTGAAATAACTGAGGACTACGTTTCAAAACTCTGTTATATCTTTCTACGGGAGAGGTGGTTAAAATATCCCTTTCTCTTTCCATTTGTTGTAAAACAAAGCTCTCAAAAATCTGATACCACATTTTGGTATTTTCTGGAGAAGACCATATAAAATTCATAAGGGTAGTTTTGTTAATCACCTTTAGAGTCGTTTTTTTCAGGGCTTGAATATAAAAATCAGATGGTTTTTCGTTTATAAATGAATCGAGAGCTGCGATAAAATTATTTTTGTAACCAAACCGAATAGTGTGTTCTTCAAATTCGTCTATCACAAAAATTCTTAAACTACCATCGACAACCAGATATCCGTTAGTATCAATACTTCCTTTTACTTTTAAATATTCATTCCTATCCAGTTTCAACTCTTTATCCCATAAATTTTGATTGTTTATTCCTTCTAATAGGGCTGAGATTGGGTTCATATTTTTGCTTGTCGGTGTTAGTTTATATAATACAAGATGACTCTTTAGTATAGAGATTCTTTGATCTTACACTAAAGTAGCAAAAAGATATATACCTTGTGTGATATATTCTGAATGAGAAATGTTCTTAGTGGTCATAAACCGATCACTTTATCCTTTATTTCTTTCTGATTAAACTCATAAAAATTTAGCATTGCTACAAAATACCTCTCCTCTATTTGAAACTGAATTGCTCTGATCTCATATATAATGTGGTGAATAGTTTTTTTAATTTATCATCTAAATCAGGAAACATATACTTATTCTTTTTTCTATCATAATTAAATTGATATTCGGGTAAATCAAACCCAAAATGTTCAGATGCCCAAAATGCAATTCCGTAAAACATTCCTTCAACTTGATAGTCGCAATGATTTAGTTCTATTTTATTGAGAGTTATTTTGGTTGGAGTATTAATTTTCATTTCTATTATTGAACTTACCCAGGTAAGACCTTCTTTTAAAAGTTCAATTTCGACATCTGTTAAATGTGTGGTATTAGCTTTATACTCAAAAAACAGATTGTTGGATATTTTATCTCCTTGATTACTGTTTTCAACACTGGCCGAAATTTGTACCCAAATACCCCAACTTGTTTTTCGAATTCTATAAAGAGATGAAGATGATTTCTGCATATTATTAAGTGCTTATGTCAACTATTTATGGGTATATGTCTTAACTAGGTAAAATGTTACTTAATCAAGTAAATTAATCTGCATTGAAAAGATGTTATTTTTTCAGTTCGACATAGATCCTAATTTCATCTTACTGCTTTTTAATCAAAAGCAAGTACATCAGGCTCTAAAAATTCTGTTTTTGCTTTTTCCGAATTAAAAATATCAAAACTATAATGGCTACCGATGAGTTGTTTGAAGTTGGTTTTTAACTGCGGAAACTCAACTATAAAATCTTTAAAACTATCAGATTTTGATTGATTCATGAAGTGATTCACTGCTTTGGTCGCGACAATAGTTAGTGTTTTGTTGTATTTGTCTTTTGCTCCTACAAATTCGACAAAACTCTGTAGCTGAGTTTGGATCTTTTTTTCAGCTTTTTCAATTCCATGATTACTAATATGAATCCAAGCCAGTCGTAAATGGGCTTCATGACTAAAAATTTCTGGATTAAGTGTACACTGTGTAAATTGATTCTCAAATACTTCGTCTGTTAGTTCAAAATGCTTTTCCATATTGTATCTTTTTTATATCATTTCTTGATACAAAAGAACGAATACGTATTTTTTTTCTCATTTACATTTGTCGATAAATTGTTTTCGTGCTCTACTTAATTGCGTTGGTGTAATGCCTAAGTAGTTTGCTATGTAATAATGTGGAATTCGATTGATTAAACTGGGATATTCTTTTAAAAAGAGTTCATACTTTTCTACAGAGTTCAAATTCAACAGAGACACTAATCTTGATTGTAACTGTTTATTAAGTTTCTGAAACTCGTTTGTTATTATTTCGGTGATATTTTTGTCTTTATTGACCCAAGACATGACTTCTGAATAATCTGCTACAGAGATTTCACATTTTTCTAGAGCTTCAACAGACATCACTACATTGGTTTTTGGTATAAAACTACCAATAATCATATCTCTCTCTTGATAAAAATGAGTGGTAATTTCGTTACCGTCATTATCATAAACAAACCCTCTCATGACTCCATTCATCAACATACCAATTTTTATACAAGGTTTCCCATATTGAAGAAAAAAACTGCCTTTTTCTAATGATATAGTTTGATGCAAAGAATCGCTAATTGTTTTCTTTTGAGACATTTTAATTATATTTCTTAATCAATTAACTTTTTGACTTCAGTAACTAAAAGCGGAAATTCGATAAAGTTATCTCTATCGATAAAATGTTTGCCTTCATCTAATAAAATAAATGTTGCTTTCAACTTTTTAGCCATTCTTTTTGAATAATCATAAGGAACAATGTCGTCATCTATTGCAGATAGGGCTATGCGATTTTGTGTTAGATTATTAATATAATCATAATCCAATTTTGGTTGCACAAATTGAGATAATTCGGGAATAGGTGTTTCTTCTACAAATCCCGAAACCAAAAAAAGACCTTTAACAGCGCCTAATCGATTAGTATTCAAATAATTTAATAACGTTACACAACCTAAACTATGTCCAATAAAAATAGTGTTTTCATCATACTTCGGTATTGATTTTTCCATATAATTAGCCCATTCATAAAATTGAGGGGCTTTCGAATTAGGCATATCAAGAATAGTGACTTCTACATTTGCGCTTTGTAATTCTTTTTTAAATGATGGAAACCAATTTGAGGTTTTGGAGGCGGTATATCCATGTATTAGATAAATTTGAGTTTTATTCATTATTTTACTCTACCTATTTTAAGTTGAAAAACATTCTACAAAAATCTTATTCTATTTCAAACGAATATACTGTTCTATATTAAAACGATCTATATTGAGGGACTCTACTTTTTCAATTCCTATTGTGGTTAGTGTATCACCTATAATTTCATATTCAAACTCAAATGTATTGTTTTCCCATTCTCTATAATTGCAAAAGTCTAAATGTTCAATATATTTTTCATTTCCTATCTGACACCTACCTCCTCCGGATACAAAAATTGCAATACTGTCTTTTCCCAGATCATGCCTTAGGAAAACAAAGTGTAGTGAGAGAAATAACTATAGTTTTAGCAACTATTCGTAGTTTAAAAATTTCATTGTTTAATCTTATTGTGGGTAATGATGAATATACATGCTGTGTGGCTGTTTAAGAAATATTTTCACATTAAAACTCACGACTTTATTTGGATTATACTAATGGTGTCTATTTAATTTAGAATAGGTCTTGAGTTTGTGTTCAAGTAGTTTTAATCCAATCACTAGATTATCTTCAATAACAAATTCAATGCCCGCCCAAGGTTCTGGGTCTACATAAAATTTAGTCTTTGATTCTGAAGATAAAGAAATTGGATTTTTGTCTTGAAGTTTTAAATGTAATTTATTATTCATATAAATAACTTGTATCGTGTCTTTTATATTATCAACAAATGTATATCGGCCAGTATATTTTTCATAAATATTTGGATCTAACTGACTACGTTTTGGAATATTTTTAGTTTTACTTTGATATAATAACCACTCTATTAGATTGTTTTTTGCAAATGGTAATTCCCAAATATCATGACCAACATCAGGGTATATCGTAATTTTTGTTTTTCCATCGTATTTGTTTATCCGTTTAACTGTATTAATGTTACAATTTACATTTGTATTTTCATCGTTTTCTCCGTGAAATACCCAAATAGGAAGATGCCTTAATTTCCATGGGGCTTTTATATCTCCACGGGAACAACCTGAAATAGGTGCAACTGCGGCAAATCTTTCAGGATTTTCCTGGGCCCAATCCCAAGCACCCCAAGCTCCTAGGCTATGACCACTAAGGTAGATTCTATTTTCATCTACATTATATTTATCAATAACATCATCTAACAACTTATTAAGGAGGTCAACACTCCATTTATTATAAGAATTTACAGGGGAAACAAGAATTAGAGGTAAGTTTCTATTTTTAGCGAATCTCAAAGGCAAAAAATCATTTTTCACTTTTGATAAATTTGAATTTTCCCTTGATCCGTGTAAAAAAATAAGTACTGGGAATTTTTGATTTACATCATTTTTGTATTTGTTAGGTAAGGAAACTAAATATTCAGTCTTTATCAAAAAATGTTCGTTTTTTTCTTGAGCTATAATAGAAATAGGTTTTATAATAAAAATAAAGAACAAAGTAATTTTTAGTACTTCCATATCATTTTGATTTACTATTTTTCATTTGAATTAGTTTGTTCATTAACTTGTGGCTATTGTTTAATATATGTCATGGCAGATCATATTGTTACCAGGTCATCAACTTTTTCTACACTAATTTATAATTTTTAAAACGTATAAAAGCGAACAAAATGTTTGTATTTCACATTTCTCTGTCGGGTAATCTAAAGGATTTGACGGATTTGGTTTAATAGCTCAAAACTTTGGGCTTAGCATTAAAACTCCAAGTAACTATATCCATTGTTGTGACTAGTACTTTTATCTTTTCTTGTCATAAGTTAATATTTGGAGGCCATCAGAAAAGGATTCTTTGTCAGTAAGCACCCAACTTTCATTAGTCGATGAAGTTCCGAACAATTTTGTTCCACTTCCTAATACTACAGGATTCAACTTAAGTTTTAACTGATCAATTAAGCCATTTTCCAATAACCAACCTGCAAATTGTCCGCCACCACACAGATAAATATCAGTCTTTGCATTTTGTCGAATTTCGTTTACTCTATCGGTATCTATTTTTTCGATTTTAACAACTTTTGAGAGATTGTCTATCTTTAATGAATTAGAGAAGATATGATGTTCCATATTAGGGTAAGCAGGCTGTCCTGGTTTAAGCCCATATTGATAACCGAATTCATAAGTTTTACGTCCCATAATTACGGTGTCGAATTTGGTAAGGTCAGATTGATATTTTTCAACTCCTCTTCCTTGAAGAATAAATTTACTGATATCATCATTTTTTCCTGCAATAAAACCATCTAATGAGCTTGCAACATAGTAAATAATTTTTTTCATAATATAGTATCTTTATTGTGATAGTAATGAACAAATGTGTATTCTATAATTTGTCAAAAAAAGGCGGAAGATACTTTACAATTGAGTATTCTTCCACCATGTTTAATTATTTCAGCTGTGAATTTGCAAAATAAGTCATTGCTTTTGAAAGAAATATAGCAAAATCCGGCTGCACTTTTCCATCAATTTTTGTGAATCGTTCATCCGTTATATAAAGCTCACCAAGCCCTTTATAGTCTCTCCATTGAGAATTTGAAGAACCGTCAGTTCCCCAAAATTTTCTGGTGTTTTTATAGTGTCTAGCTACTTCTAGTTGCACCGTTTTACTTTCAGGTTCCTGGTTAGAAATTTCAAATAATGCTTTGAAGATTTCTTTTTGTTCATTTTTTAAAGCCTCAAGTTGCTCTTTCGTAAGTTTCTTAAGATACGCTTCACTTTTTTCTAATGCTTCCACACCGTACTTTTCGATGGTTTCTTTGCGATTTTTATTCGTTTCTTCCTTTGTAAAACCATCATATAATTCATCATCTGTAATCATCTTTTTTCCTTTTAAGTTTAACATTGTTTTTTCAATGGTATTCAGCATTTCAGAAATTCTTTTCTGCTTCAAAACAAGGGCCTGTGCATGACTCTCAAGTGCTTTTATTAAATCAAATTCAGGGTCGATTAAAATGTCTAGAATTTCTTTTAAAGGAAAATCGAGTTCTTTGAAAAATAAAATTTGTTGAAGCTTCAATAACTCATTTTCTCCATACAATCTGTACCTGGCCTCTGTACGTATTGCAGGTTTTAGTAATCCGATCTTATCATAATAATGCAAGGTTCGTACGCTTACACCTGCTATATCAGATAACCCTTTTGCTGTATATTTCTGCATTGAATAATTATTTATAATACAAACTTATGGTATGACGTAACGTTAGAGTCAAATTTTTTTGCGACTTTCTTACTTTTTAATAGATTTTTTTTTGAAAAGGTTAAGAATTATAATTGAATTTTAGTTTGCTTTTGTGTATGTTCGTTAAGATAGATGGTTTACACAAGTTAAAGATTAGGTGTTTACATCAAATTAGTTTCTAACCTTGTAGATTGTTGTTTATTCTTCAATTTCTTTATCAAAACGGAATACTAAATGTTCTAAGTTTTCAATTTTCACATCAAATGTATTAAATGGGGCTTTGTTGTCTCTTTTAATAGTTTTAAGTTCAGGGTATGATGCAACAAAATAACATCTTATATTATCTTTAAATGTTGTCAAATAATCTAATACTGATAGAAATTGTTCTTTTTTATTATATGCATTAATAGTTTCTGATTTTATATAAATGCATATTGCAATAGGTTTTTTATTAACCCAAGCTTTTTTTATAAAATCAATTCTATAGTTTTCTCCATATTTCTTTAAATTTTTGATTTCTCCCCAATATATTAAACCTGTTTCATCTTGGAAATATTCAATTTTCTTAAAGCAATAAAAAAACTTTTTTGTTTTTGTTCCAATTGTTAAAGAGTGATTTTTGAGTTCTTTTTCAGGGAAACCCTCATAACAATCTATAATATGTTCTAAATATGGTGTTTTACTATTTGTCTTTCTTCTCGAATTAGTAGCATTAATTAGGTTTAGATTTACTTTTTTTTCTACAAATGTTTTTTCTGAATTTTCTGCCTTTATATATTCCGATTTCTTTCTTATCGGTTTTTCTAATTGTAACTCTGTAGGTAATAATGTGTTTTTTTGTTGATTTAAAACTTTATTATTTTTCTCAGATATTTCATTATATTCTGTTAAGTCATAATAATATTCACATTCAGAAAGGTGTATTTCTTTTACTTTAGTTCTAAAATGTATTTTGGTTTTTGTCTTGTCAGGTCTATAAATAGCAACTGGAGTTAATGGAATTCGACATTTTTCACTAGGACAGTTAAAAGATAGTTTTTCTGAATGAAAATCAGATTCTTCATTGAAGTATAAATCTCGAGCTTCATAAGGTGTTAGATAATCGTTTAACTCACTAGAATATGCTTCTTCGAATTTCATAGTTTTGGTAATTACAGGTAACGTTTAATATATGTGTCGTAATTGGGAAAATTGTTACCTAACCTTGGACACTTCTACGTAGATTTTATTCCTTTTTTTCAGCTTTAAAATCACTGCGCCTTTATAAATATACAAGGACTAATCGATTAATCACTAATCAGCTATGACATCATATATCGTGTTGTATGCCTTTATTTTAATTATCCAATCAGTTTAGTATCCTCAACTATAATTCCAATTCCACTTAACCAATTAGTAACAAAGTCAGTTGGATTTCCATAAACTATTTTTTCGTGCTCCCATATATCCATTCCATTCTTATTCCCTGATTTATAATCCAGCTTAGTTTTTTCAATTTCATCAATATGAGACTGCGCTAATTTCGGAATTTCAATAATCCTACTTTTACCCTTTTTTACGTGTTCCATTTTTTCTTTCAGAATCAGAATATCCTCTTCAGAATAGTTAACTTCAATTTCATAATTCAAAACCATTGACCATTCATCATTTTTTTGAATAAGATTGAAAAGTAATTTATCTTCTTTATCAACAAAAAACTTCACATTTCTTTCCGGCTCAATTATGCTTGCAACTCTTAACCAAATATAAATTCTTTCTAATTTCCAGTCCTCCATTTTTTAATTCCATACAACGTTATAAGTATGTGTCGTAGCAGAGCAAAATGTTACCTTGCCATCGATTTATCTGCGCAGATTTTATAATTTTCTCATCATAAAATCTTTGCGCCATAGCAAATATACAAGAATCTTTAGGTTATCACTTAATTGCTATGATCACATACTTGGTGTTAGCCTATGTTATTTTTTTCAGAAGCTTTTTATAATTGTAATTTATCAATCGCCTTGAATAATGTCTCTTAATGTAACCTCTTACTTTATTTTTCTCCTCAATAAATTCAAGAGAATGTTCAGAACAACCTCCAATCATATAATCTTCTTCGTCTTCATTTGGCGGAGTATATTTAGTTTTTTTACTTCTATCAATTGATAAGATATATACTTTTCCTATCTCAAAAATGTGAAGGCTTTGTCTACAATCCAATCCACTCATTCCATAAATTTCGAAAGTTTTTCTTTGCTCAATTCCTTTTATCGTTTCGATGAGTTCGACTAGCATTGCTGCTCCAATATTGACTGGTTTGAAATCTGGATTCGTTTTAAGATACTTATTGAGTTCCTCTTGATTTGTATAAACTTTCCCATTTGGTAGATGAAAGTTGAATTGAATTACTTTTGCTTTTACAATCACGTCACTATATATTGAGGCTTTTATAAAATTCCCTCCCCAATCGCAGCTACAAGCAAAAGACAATGATTGGTTCAAGACAATTATTAATATTGCGATATGTTTTTTTTTCATAATATAGGCTAACGGCTCAGTGTATGAAACGTAGCGTGAAAAAAGATACTACATTTTCGATTTAGCACGGAGCTAAATTTTTATATTTTGATTTAATTTTTTTATTTTAAATTCAAATTAAAAATTTGGCAGACTTTCTAAATATACACAAACCTTTCGGTTAAGCACTTATTAGCTATGTTTTATAGCACCGTGTTAGCCGTAGTTTTTCTGCTTCCATTCATTTAAGATTGAAGAGAAGTCCTCGAGCATCAAGTCAAAATTATAGTTCAACTTTTTCTTTTTTAATTTATCAACTATAGTATTCAGTACAACCAAGGTGTATTCACTAAATTTTTCCTTTTGTTCTTTATGATTCAGTTCACTAAATTCTTTTTCAAAATGAATATTTGCTTTTACTTTACCTGTATCTTTTCTAAAAGGTCCATATTCAAATCTGTTTCTTAAGTAATATCCGTTTTGTTCAATTTCTTCTTTTGGATACATTTTGTGTAATTCTTCCCAAGCTTTTTGATTTGATATTTTTTTTTCGCTTTTTGAAATAATATAATTGGTCTTACAATGAGCATTATCGAAAAAACTATGAGAATTGTTTATAATTATTCTATTTATTGAATTTCCATATTTTTCTGGTCGCATTTTTGTATTCAAGGTAGGCTGTAGTTCATTTTGAATACTTTCTATAACGGATTTTGAGTTATCATAACAATTACTAATTCCTCGTTCTATCCAAATAGGGTTTTTAGGTGCCCAATTTCGTTGACTTTCGATTTTTAAATCTTGAATATCTTCTTTAGTTTCATATTCAGATAATATAGTCTCTTTTTCATCTATTTGGTTAGGACTAACGTGGTAGGAAGTCCTGCCTTGCTCCATTGTAAATCCTGTTTTTCGTTTTGACCAAATTGCATCAACAAATCTGCATTCACCTAATTTGTTCAGAAAGAATGTCATTGGGTTTCCATTAAAGAACTTTCCTCTTAGGGCTTCCAAAGGTTCATAATTTCCCCAACCTATAATTGCAAGACTTTCGCAAATTTTCACTGCTTTATTCCAATCAGTTACATTTTTGTAATCTGAGTATTTCAAAAATTCCGAAATAAGTGTTTCTCTAAGTTTGTCTGTGTCTTTTTGACTTCTTAGGAAGTCTTCAAGCTCTTTTAATTCATCGATTTTATAT
Source organism: Aquimarina sp. MAR_2010_214 (assembly GCF_002846555.1). Taxonomy (NCBI): domain Bacteria; kingdom Pseudomonadati; phylum Bacteroidota; class Flavobacteriia; order Flavobacteriales; family Flavobacteriaceae; genus Aquimarina; species Aquimarina sp. MAR_2010_214. The sequence goes on along the minus strand of NZ_PJMS01000001.1, from coordinate 2,681,791 downwards.
AATTCGGTCATTTATCTTCTCTGTGCTTGTAAATTACGGCTAACGCCAAATATATGAATCGGAGCAAGGCAAGCAAGCCTGAACCAATCGATTTATCTGCGCATTTTTATTTCTTATTCAATTTATAAAAATCTAGCGCCACTGCAAAAAGGAATGACCTTTCGATCTAGCACTAAACTTTGCTTTGATTTTATATATGATGTTAGCAAATGTTTTATCCCCATTTTTCTTCCAATTCTTCGTAATTCTTTTCATAAAACAGCATAAACGCGTTAAGTCCGTCTTGTTTTGTTTGTTCTGGAATTACACTACAAAAATTCTTGTCGTAATAGTCATATTCTACAAGTCCAAACCATTTTTTCTTTTTTCGAGTTATAGGTCTTTTATAGCAGATATAGAATTCATATTCGTTTAATTCTCCAACAATGGACACAAATACTCCATTCCCATTATCATCTTCTATGTTCAATGAAGGTGAACAATGTATTTGATTTTCATTCGCACTAAGCTGAAGTTTTAGTAAATCCAGCCATTGAAAATTCTCATACTTGTCAATAAATTCAGTTTTTGTCAAGAATTGTTCATTCAAGACATAGGATTTTAAAGGATGAGATTCAGAATATTTTAATTTCAATTTTTTCAAATGTTTGCTAACGTTATAAGTATGTGTCGTAGCAGAGCAAAATGTTACCTTGCCATCGATTTATCTGCGCAGATTTTATAATTTTCTCATCATAAAATCTTTGCGCCATAGCAAATATACAAGAATCTTTAGGTTATCACTTAATTGCTATGATCACATACTTGGTGTTAGCAAACGTACTTTAGTATGCGAATTCTGTCACTATTATTCTTTTAATCAGGTAGTCAGAATAATCTATATCAAAATCTAACATCTCCCTTGTCATCAATTCAGGTTGAATTGGTCCAGCCACATTAATCATATCTAAATACTTAATGATAAAATCATTGTCATTTCCCGTTTCTTTTAACGCTTTCCAAAACTTACCGACATAATTTATATCTCTCCAAGTTTTTTGCAGTTCTATAATTGAATCAATATTCGCACCTTTTTTGTAATTAAAGGATGATTCTGAATTTCGATACTCAAATGTACCATCCTCAGTTAAGTATTTGTATCTTCTTTTAATCATTGGTGAGCTTTTTAAAGTCAGTTTTGCAGTGTCTTTTTCAATCCATACAGAATCAGGATAACTATAGATTTCTAGCTTTAATTTACTTTTTTGAAATCGGATTTTACTTTTTTTAGATATTTCGCGCCAATGATCAGTTTTATTATCCTTTAATTCTGTTAAGAATCTTTTATAAGCTTGCTCAAGTTCAAGATTTGGGTATAGATTTTTTAAAAAGTCATTTTCGAAATTTGAAACTAGATAATCTAAAGTTTCACTATTTTCTTTTCCTAGGATTTTTTCAAATTTAGTTTGTTTTGGATCAATATTGTTATTGGTTTGATCAGATGTTTTATTATTACAATATTGAGGAACTATAATTCCAATAGCTGCAAAAATTATTGCTATTAAGGAAAACCAAGAAGCCTTTCTTGATGATTTTCTTGTTCTTTCAAGCTCTAAAAAGTCAATATATTTATTTAAAGCTTCTCCTTTAAGAAAAGAGAGATCATTGTCAAATGGCTCTAATTGATGTCTTGAGGAAAATGTTATTTGATAACCAGGATTTGAAGAATTTTTGTGAGAAATAATTTTTGGTTCTGTTTTATCATTGAAGAAATTATGATAGAACCATAACTTAAAATTGAATTCTTCTAAGTCAGAATCAAATTTATAATTCAAATTCTCTTTAGTTTTATTGTATGAGATTCCTTTAGGATTATTATACCCAATCTCTAAAGCCTTTATGAAGATGTTTTTTTTCAAAATGTTTGTTATTTACAGTGCTTATCCATGAGTTCTTTACCCTTTACTTGTCCTAGTTGTGTCAATCTTTGCCAATCCTTGCAAGCTAAGTTTTGTTGATTATTTGCATAATATGAAGCGGCTCTATTGTATAAAGCATCAATAAAGGAGTGATCCCATTCAATACTTTTAGAAAAGTATTTTATTGCTTTTTCATATGAACTTTCGGAGTATGATTTAATTCCAAGATCGAAATATTTTCCGCTTTCAGTCATATTCTCATAAGGTTTTCCATAATCTGCATTAAGATCATCAATTGATTGAGAAAAAAGCTTAATCTTACATATTCTTGACCTACCTTTATTCTTAACAGAAATTATAAATGGAATAATTATTTCTTTATAATCTTCGAAGCCTTTTAAGTCCCATTTTTTAAAAGATTTTTCTAAAGTTTTAATAATAGAATTTGTTAATTTATCATTTGTGCTTTCACTGTTTGAAACTGTTGTTATGGAAGTTTTGGTTTTAACTTGGAGAGTTAAGGTTCCTGATGCTAATACAATACCTAATTGTTTTTTTAACTTTTTATTTAAATCCAGGGTTAGGTTTCCTTTATATTTTGGAGTGTAAAACTGAGTGGCATTCAAAGTTGAATCATTTTGTTTTTTTTCAAATTGATTTCTTAAAGTACTTTTTCTAGTAAGATAGTATCTTTTTAGCTTGTCATCAGAGAGACCCTCCATTCGTTCAACAATGATAAGTAATTCCTGATCAAGCTTTTCGATTACGTATTCAAAATTTTGGGAAACAATTATTCTATTACCGTTTAAAACATAGCTATAATTAGCTTCCTTTCCTTGTATCGCTGGATAGATGTTAAAGAGATACTGATTTTCTCTAAAATCAAATTCTATATATCTTTTGTCAGAAGGATAATAAGAAACAAACTGACTTCCATCTTTCATGTCAATTTTAGTTTTTGTCCATAAACCGAACAACTCACTTTTATTTATCTGAGCGATTCCGTTCAGATATGAAAAACACAATAATATATTCAGAATAAATATTTTGCTCACTGATTCTTTATGTTTGCTAACGGTCTTGTATAAGATTAGTTGCGTGGTTTAGCAACGAATTTAGCAAATACAAACCGAATAGAAAATCCGCGAGGGTTTTCGTAAGTAGGCTCGTACCAAGCAATTAATTTTATACGTTGTTACCACACGTTTTTATTTCGTTTTATATTGAATTCCGACATTTTCTGGATTCTTTAAATCAATCCAAAATATATCTGTCGGTTCATTCTGTTCCATTTGTCCGTTTTGGTTTTTGTCAGATTTTGCAAATACATACATAAAATCATTTGCTGAATCATATTCCGAACTCATTACGGAATAATTTGCAGGAATTAAATTCCGTTTGTTTTTTCCTTCAATATCAAAATGATAGAATTTTCTCAAATCTTTTACATTTATAAAACCATCTTTATTAGAATCTTCGTCATAAACAGAAACCATATAATATTTTCGATTTACAGATTCAAAATTCAGAGTGTCTTTTGTGAAAGCAGGATAGTAAAGTGTTTTGATTAGTACTGGTTTTTCAAATAGTTTGTTTTCCTCTTTCGTTTGGTTATTATAGTGAGAAATATTTACAAAATTATATCCATAAACAGCCTCAAATCCAGGCATAAAATTGTTATTCCAATTGTTTCCGTCTTCGTAATCGCTGTTCCAATTCGTGTGATAAGAGTTTGAGCCTGTGTAAGATTCGTTTTTCTTGTTATAATTGACTTTGTAAATTGGTGAAATTCTGTGTTCAGGATTATTTGTCAGCAGTACATTTCTTGGTCGTGTCTCAAGTTTTAGAGAGTCAATATTCAGCCCGACAATCTTTTGTCCGTTTTCATCTTCTGAAATTTCGCTTACTTGAAATCCTTTCTTTTCAATTTTATTGTCAGAGCAACTTGTCAAACAAATTGCTAAAATCAGTATCGTTATTATTCTATTCATTTCGTTTTTCTCAAATGTGTGGTAACAATGTTATAATAACAATTGATCAATTACAATCGTTTGTAAATGTATAATAAACGTTTATTACACTGCTATTTTCATCTAAAATACTATAATGATTTAATTTACCGAAAAGCATTTGGTATATCTTATGTATATTATTACCTACAAAATCTAAACTTCTTACCTATACAAAATGCAAAAAGCTACCAAATAGGTAGCTTTTATAGTATTATTAGTATCTAAGTTATCTTACCCTTTTATCGATTATACAACTATATAATCAAAATAGGTAAGCATATTGATTATCGTTTCTTAACTATTAAATTGATCAAGAACAGGATGATTATCGCTCCTATAGCTCCTGTAAGTATTGCACCGATCCAACCAGTACCCAGATGAATCCCAAATTTCCCTAAAAGCCAGGATCCTACATAACTACCTACGATTCCAACGATAATATTACCAATGAGACCTAAGCCACCACCCTTATAAATGGTACCTCCTAGCCAACCCGCTACTGCTCCAATAACAATTGTTACGATTATTTCCATATTGTTAGTTTTAATTATTAATAGAGTATTAATATATTAAAAAAAGATGAACTTATCAGCTATGTTTAGCTTTTCAATGTCATAATATGACTGACCTCTTCTTCTTGATAAATCTTGTTTTTAGTATTATTTCAGTATCTGGCATGTCAAAGATTATCACAATTTAAGGGTGAAAAACTAGGTATAGTACAGCAAAATGAGGCTACATCTAGTTATTAACAGTATAACTTTTTAGTGTTCCATCAGTTATAAATCCAATTTTAGAATAAATTCTCTCACCAGATTTAGATGCTACCAAAACAACAATATCACTTAGGTTTCTGTACGCTTCAAACAACAGTTTGTTGGTCATAATTTTACCTAACCCCATTCCTCTATACTCTGGTAGTGTTCCTATCATATGTATCCCAGAACATCCATTTTTATCATGATATATAATTCCGCAACTTACATATTCACTATTATGTTTACCCAAAAAAAGACGTATTTTTTTTTGGTGCCTAACTAATGAAATTATAGTTTCTGGTAGTATTTGATATCCAAATGATTTTGATGAAACTCTTGCAAATACTTTTGCCTTTTGATCATTATCAACTAATTCTATCGTAGCAAAATCATCTAAGGGTGCTGTATTTTTAGAAGTCTCTAAAAACATTGCTTTTACCACTGATTGCTGCTCAAAATTGTGCTGTAGTAATCGTTTTTCTATATTTTCATTTTCGGCTACTCCTAATGATTTTGGTAGAGTCCCATTCTTCATTTTTGTATGAAGTTGTTCCAGATTTACTATCTTTGGATCTATCCCAAAAATTTTATTGGGCCAGGAGTTTTTTTCGGGATTTGTATAGGTATACCCATCACCTCTATTTAAAAAGTTTCCTTGGGCTCCTATATATTCCCAAAACTCGAAAAGGTGATTTATTATGGTCTCCTTCATAAAGTTTAGTTTTGTGAAGTTTTTACAAAAGCTGCCGAATCTTCATAAAATCTATATTCTTTAATTTTTCCGTTTTCAATTATGCATAACTGGACCCAATCACTTATAAATAATTTACCAGTTGCTTTTACTTCGTGTGAAAATTTTCCATTTGCAAAAACGACATTTCCTTCAGAGATTACTCTTTCTACATTAAATTCTTTGGTCGTAAATAAATTAACGATGTTGGTAATAAACTGTTTTGCTTCTTCTTTGGTTCTATATGTACCATGAAGCTGCTCTTTTTTACGTTCCTGGTCACGTACACTTACGATCAGGCAGTTTTCATGAAACAAATCTAAGACTTTATCCATATTGCCATTTTGAAAGGCATTAAAATAATCATGTACTACTGTGCTACTGTTTTCTGTATTTTTCATGTTTTTATTTTTTTTTAAGAGTGATTATGTATTTATTGTATTAGTGTTTTAACGTTCTTGTCTAGTTTTGCGTTCTCTGATGGATCTAGAATTGATGAATTGCTTATATCAAACTTGTTATTAAAATCTCCTAAAGAATATATACCAGATATCTTTCCGCCCCATATTGGTAAGAGTTTTTCTAAAATCTGAAGATGTGATGCTCCTCCTGTTACTCCGGGAGAAGTACTCATTAACACTACTGGTTTATCTCCAAAAAATCGTTGATCGATTCTTGAAAGCCAATCTATTATGTTTTTGAAAAAAGATGAAGGAAGTCCGTTATGCTCTGGCGAAGCAATCATAAACCCTTCTGCTTCTGTAAAAAGCTGAAAAAGTTCTTTTATTGGTTTTGGAATACCCTTCTCTTCAATGATCGGACTATATATAGGAACTATATAATCTGATAATTGTATGAGTTTTACATCATTATGCTTATGGACTTTATTGACTGCAGCAATCAACAATTGTTGATTGATCGATTTGGGACTATTACTTCCCGAAAATGCAAGGATTTTTTTCATTTGTACCGTTTTTAAAATTATTTGGTACAAACTAACCACTATTTGACATTAAAAATCTTAAGGTATATTAAGAACCGATTACAGTGTAGTTTTTTTTCTTAATGTACTTAAGAATTCGGGAGTCATTCCTAAATATGAAGCGATCATATATTGTGGTACACGCTGTTCGATATCTCTATATTTTGAACGAAACTCAAAATATCGTTCTTCTGCTGTTTTACTTAAGGTGTTGAGCGTGCGATCTTGTAAGGCAACATATGCTTTTTCAAATTTAAGCCTAAAAAAACGTTCTATTGCTGGTACTTGGTCATATAATTGGTTTAATCCATCCCTATGAATTTGAAGTACTACACTATGTTCTAATGCCTGGATAAACTGTTTGGCCGGAGTTCTCGTAAGGTAACTATATAAATCATTAACCCACCAGCCTTCTATTCCGAATTGGATGATGTGTTCTCGGGCTTCTTCATCCATATAATAACTTCTGAGAGCTCCTTCTACTATAAATCTCATATGTAAAGAAACCTCTCCTGTATACAACAGAACTTCTTTCTTTTTTAAAGTTACCACATGAAAACATTCACTAATGCAGTGGACATCGTGATCTGTGAGAACAATACTTTCTCTAAAATGCTGTATTAATTTATCAATTGGATCCATGTCTTCTATTATAAGTTTACAACACCGATTTTTTCATATCAAAAGCGAGTCCGATATAACTATTGTTATTAAACTCGAATTCGTCTATTATTTTCCACCCTAATTTCTTAGTATGTGCTTTTTCAGAAATAATATTCACCTTATTTATAAAGGTCATGCTAATTGGATATTTCTTTACAAATTCAAGTCTCATTTCTTCAAAAATCAAATTTAATAATCCTTTCCCACGATAACCTCTATCAATACAAACCGGCCCGTATTGAAAACTATTTTCTGTTGAAATTGGGTGCCCTTCAAATGATAATTTTGGAAAACGAGATATCATAACATTAAAAATCTCCCATTGCTCAAAATATTTCCAATTTCCTGCAAAAGCATAAGCCACAATCCCATTATCATCATTTTCTGCTATAAAAATTCCGTTTTGTTTTATAATCTCTCTGATTTGATTAGTAGTGAATGGAGTGGTTACAAAACCTGTTTCCCGTTCTTTTTCGGTCAAATTACTAAATAGATTCTTTTCCTGAAGTGAAAGAATTCCTGTTATATCAGCTCTAGTACCAATACGTGTTCTCGCCATTTTTAAGCTATTTTACTAAATCATTTCTTAGGTATACTTACTCTGGCAAATATATCTCTTATCTAAATAACTAAGGCAATCCATCTTTATGTTTAAAACTTGAAGCTATAATGAAGCGTATGATATCAAATCAGAGTTTAAAAATCTATAGGTAATAATTTTAATTCCTCATTTTTACATAGTAGAAGGATATATTTTTTATCACCGATCATTATACGTTCTGCTGCTTTTATCTGTAGTCCTTGTAATGCAGGTAATTTTATAGAAAATTTTTGATTGTTTTCCTTATTTCCGTAAAGAAAATATCCTTTGTTGGCATCATAGCGTATGGTTTCTACTTCGGCTTCATATAGTGAACCTACTCCAAAAACATCCTCTACTCCATCATTATTAAAGTCTTCGACAATAAAGTCTGTGGTAGGTCCAAACTGAGCTTGTACAGGTAATGATGTTATACTAAAATCGCCTTTCCCATTATTGAGCATGATAACAGTATTAAAATTGGTAGCCGTATAATGAGTTGCTTCTCTCAAATCCTGATCTCCATAAATATCAGAAAGCGATGCATTTGCAAACTCCTTATAGGTTTTAAATTTATTGTTAAGCATAGGCAATTGCTCAGAAGAGCACTGTTTTCCTCTCACTGGTAGTAACATTCCTGTTTTGGATTCTTTGCTTAGAATGATATCTACTTTTCTATTTTGATCAAAATCTTTGGCATAAATATGTAGTGGTTTGTCTTTTGTAGGGTGAAACTTAGTATTCTGTCCCATGTTTCCTATCAAATAATCTGTATCCCCATCACTATCAATATCGGTAGATTGTATCGTAAAATACCAACCTGAGGTATTTTGTAATGCATCTATATCTTTCTTAACCAATACTCCTTTATCATTGTCAAAAATGGTAATGGGCATCCACTCTCCTATCACTAAAAGGTCTTCGTCTCCATCCTTATCATAGTCTGAAAAAATTGCACCATTCGCCATGTGTATTTGTTCTAATCCTTTACCCATTTGATGGGTTGCATTCACAAAATTTCCTTGATCATTTCTTAAAACATATGAAGGTGATGACATAGGATATTTACCTGGGACTACTCCTCCACCAATAAAAAGATCGAGATCTCCATCATTATCGATATCAGATGCAGCTATGGCAGAAGATATCGATTTGACCTTAGGAAATGTAGTATCCCTGGTAAAATTACCTTTCCCATCGTTTGTATAGACTCTATCTATAAGCCAATTACTATTTTCCTGATCCTCATAACTTCCGCTTGCGACATACAAATCCTGATCTCCATCATTATCTATATCAAAAAACAATGCCTGATTATCTTCAAATTCTTTATCATTCTGAAAAACTGAAGTGCTAGAAGCTCTAAATGTTCCATCTTCTTTTTGGATATAGATAGCTGCAGGTGCTCCTTTGGCATTTCCTACAAAGAAATCATCTTTTCCATCGTTATTTACATCATCAATAATAAGAGCTCTCCCTTTTTCACTTTGTTTTTGCGGTAATAATAACTGTAGTTTGTAATCATCAAAACTACGTTCTGTATTTTTATAATGAATCCCAAATTGAGAAGCATTAATCACAGCAGGTGTATTTATTTGTTGTTTTTTAGGTCTCTTTGTAGCTAGCTCCGCTTCTTTTTTATGAATTGTAAGCAATTGATTACTTTTTACACCTTTAAGGATAGCGTATCTCCCTTCCGGCCATTGTACCTGTATACTATCTATTGTGGTTACATCCCCCAACCCAAAATGTAATCGTTGACTTACAGAAGATTGAAACCCTCTCACTGGGTAATTTTCTTTTAACTGTTGCTGGTTTTTGGTATAGATACTAACTTTTGCACCAATACCTTTTGGGTTCTTATCATTACCAGAAAGTGTAATCGATATATAATTATTTTCTTGATTATTTTTATAGATACTGGCAGTTTCCATCTGATTATTGAGGATAAGATCAAGGTCTCCATCATTATCAAGATCAGCATAGGCAACTCCATTAGAATTCACTTTTTCTTGTAATCCCCATTCTTCGGTAACTGGTGAAAATGTTAGGTTTCCTTTATTAAGAAACATTTTGTTACTTAATTTAGTAGAAGGCATCATACCAATTGCTTCATCCAATGTTACTTTTTTTCGATTACGAATATTGGTTTTCATTTTGTTTCTAAAATCCTGATTAGAAAGGTCATGAAGAATACCATTAGTCACAAAAAGGTCGTTAAATCCATCATTGTCAAAATCTGCCAATACAGGAGCCCAGCTCCAATCTGTTTTTGAAATCCCAGATAACTGCCCTATTTCGCTATACACACCGTTCCCCAGGTTTAGTTGTAACGCATTAGACATGTATTGATGATGATACCCTGCTTCAACCAACTCGTTGAAATTTTCGGTACTCATCGATGCCATATTTTCTTTGCTTCGTTTGTGATCGTCTGATACCATATCTAAAACTACCAGATCGGGTTTTAGATCATTATTTATATCTACAAAATCAGACCCCATGCTATTTGCAGTGATATGATCAAAAGTGTTAAGGATGGTATTGGTAAATGTGCCATCGTGATTATTGATATATAGAAAATCAGATTCTAAAAAATCATTAGCTACATAAACATCGGGCCAATCGTCTTCATTAAAATCACCAATAGATGCACTAAGTCCCCAGGCTTTATTTAATAGTCCAGATTTTTGAGTAATATCGATAAACTTTCCTTTCTTATTTTCAAAAAGCTGGTCACTACTTTCGGGAAGGTAATTAAACTGAATTCTTGGGTCTATATTCACATTATTATTAAAATCTGGCCTATGATTTAATAGGTATACATCTAAATCCCCATCTTTATCAAAATCTAAATAGTAAGCCTGAGTTGAAAAAGCACTGGAAGCCAAACCATATTGATCTGCTTGTTCTATAAATTTTCCGTTTTTTTGGTTGATATATAATTTATTCTTTCTTTTATTCTCATCCCTTAGTGCACCCGACTTACATACATAAATATCTAACCATCCATCTGCGTTAATATCTATCATAGAAACACCAGTAGACCATCCTTGATCATCTGTAACTCCAGCATTTTTTGTAATATCATCAAAAACAAAACCTCCTTTATTAAGATAGAGTTTATTAGTTCCTTGATTAGAGCTAAAATATATATCTTCTAATCCATCATTATTAATATCTCCTACAGCAACTCCCCCTCCATTATAGATATATGAATAATTAAGAAAATTAAAATATAATGTTTCTTCAACCTTATTCTTAAAACTAATAGTACTATGAGTTTCTGAAACTTTTTCAAATAGTGTTGCAACCGGTTTCTTTTCTACAACGACATTATCTTCTTTCTGATGTTTTGAGCACCCAGAAAACAGCAAAATTAGCGCTATGAAGTAAAATATATTCCGCATAATATTTTTAAAAATTAGTCCTTCCTTTTTTGTGATTTTTGAAAATAAGGAACATTTTTTTTGATTATAAACTTATCCTCCAAACAGCATATTTTTAAAGACAAACAACCTGAATTATTTTATAAAATGACAGATTACACTATACATTTCTTATCATAAACAAATCTCTAAAGCATCATACTTGAAGATATTTTACAAATTATTGTATTTTGGTCTAAATATACCTTTTTGTAACGAAATGCTAAATACTTCTAGAATTCTAAAATTTACCTTTTTCACTTCATTACTATTTATTTTTGGATGCAAGGATACTCCATCAAAAAACGACCATGCATATACCAATAAACTGATTGATGAAACGAGTCCGTATTTATTACAGCATGCACATAACCCTGTTGATTGGAGACCTTGGAGTGATAGTACTCTTGAAGAAGCGGCAACAACTAATAAATTATTAGTTGTAAGTATCGGCTACTCTTCTTGTCATTGGTGCCATGTTATGGAAAAAGAAACATTTGCAGACGAAAATATCGCTCAGATAATGAATGAGCATTTTATAAATATCAAAGTTGATAGAGAAGAACGCCCTGACTTGGATCATGTGTACATGACTGCTGTTCAATTAATGCAAGGCAGTGGCGGATGGCCTCTTAATGTTATTATTCTTCCGAATGGAAAACCGGTATATGGAGGTACTTATCACACCAATGAACAGTGGAAAGAAGTGCTAGACAAAATCATTAACTTATATCAAACTGATCCTCAAAAACTAAGGGATTATGCCGATAAAATTGCGTCGGGTATACATGCGACCAATGTAATCGAACCCAAAAATGACAGTTCACTTTTGTCAAAAGACGCTCTTAATTTAAGTGTGAAAAAATGGCAAAAAAAATGGGATCTTGAATGGGGAGGAGATCTCGGGAATCAAAAATTCATCAAGGCTCATAGTTTGGAGTTCCTTATGGATTATGCAAAATTAACAGGTAATGATACGATCAAAAATCACGTTGAAAATACATTAGACAGAATTGCATCTGGCGGTATTTATGATCATATAGGAGGTGGTTTTTATAGATATAGTACAGATCCATATTGGAAAGTTCCTCATTTTGAAAAAATGCTCTACACCAACGCTCAATTGATCACCCTCTATTCTAAAGCCTACAAAATCTTCAAAAAAGCACGATATAAAACCATCGTAAAAGAGACCATTAATTTCTTAGAACATGAAATGAAAGGTCAGCATGGTGGATACTACTCGGCAATAGACGCCGATAGTGAAGGTAAAGAGGGAAGCTATTATCAATGGAAAGAAGAAGAGTTACAACATATTTTAAAAGATGATTATTCTCTTTTTTCTACATATTATGATTTAGGAGCTTCTGATGATTCAGAAAAAGAAGTTTCTTTCATTATAAAGCAGTCTACTAACGACAGTATATTTAGTGCTCAAAATAATATTTTACCAGAGAAGTTGTCTCTTCTAAAAACTAAATGGCAACAGTTACTTTTTAACGAAAGACAGAAAAGAATATCTCCTGCCATTGATGATAAAGTGATTACTTCTTGGAATGCCTTATTGATTAATGGGTTTATTGATGCATACAAAGCTTTCGGAAATAAAGAATATTTAACCAAAGCCATCACACTTTCTGACTTTATTAATAAAAACAATACCAGAAACGATTTTCTGGTTCATACTTTTAAAAAAGGTGATAAGCAGCAGGAAGGTTTTATAGAAGATTATGCTTTTCTTATTGATGCAACTATTAATTTATATAGTGTAACTCTGGAAACGAAATACCTGGATCGTGCAAATACTTTACATACCATTGCTAATACACACTTTGCAGATTCGGTTACTAAGATGTTTAAATATACCAAAGAAAGTAAATTGATCTCTACACTAATTAAAGTTGATGATGGGGTGATCCCATCACCAAATGCAGTTATGGGTCATAATTTGAAAAAACTAGGAATTCTAAATTATGATAACAAGCTCACAAAAAAATCAAAGCACATGTTATCTTCTATGACAGATTATTTAAAGGACAATGCGAAAGATTTTTCTAAGTGGAGTGCTTTGCAGCTTCATACTGTTTATCCTTTTTATGAGATTGTAATTGTTGGAAAAAAGGCAGATTCAATAGCTGATATTTTTAATTCTTATTATATCCCGAATGCTATCGTTGTGGCAAGTACTCAAGAAAGTACACTTCCTGTATTTAAAGACAAGTATATAGAAAATGAAACTTTTATTTATGTCTGCCAGGAAGGAGCTTGTAAACTACCTGTTCAAAGTGTAGAGCAAGCTCTCAAACAATTATAAAAACACCTCTTTAGTTTGAACGCATCATAAGGTCCGTCCCTTAATGGTTTCAAAATGTTATTTTTTGAGAACTTTTAAAACATCCTCCCCAAAACCCTACTCCTTCAGTAATATTACTATTTAACTGTGGTAGGTTTGCGTATGTAAGTACTTGTTTTTGTATTTCATAATCATACAAATATTTATAATAGTTTTTTTCCATAGACTTAACCCAAAGAAAATAATCATCAAATTCAGTATCTAAATCATTCTTTTTAACAGAAATACGTATTCTTTTTTTAGCTTTTTCTTTTACCTGCAAAAACACTTTATTAAACGGAGGGGTAAACTCATTAAATCGATAGTTATCTGTTTCCTCATCATTTGTATATATAGGAGTTCTTGAATACCCATCCGTAGGAAATGGATCATTAATAGATTTTATCTTTGATAGTATCGCAATTGTACAAGAAACAGATATCTCATTAGGGTTCTCTATATTTATTTCGATAAAAACTTCTGATACTTCTTTTGTAACTTTTGTAATTGTTACATCAATAGGTTTCGGTACTAAAGTACTTGATGTTATTACTTGTTTATCTAATTGAGCACTAATTTTATACCTTAAACCTGCTTTTATTTGATTTAATCCTATTGATTTCCATTTTTTTGTTTCTTTATCATAGTATAATTCATCTACTATTTTATCTTCGGTGTCTAGTATAACAACCTTACCTTCTTTAATTACCTTTATCGGGGAGCCAGTTGTTAAATTTCCGGCCTCTGCCAAGACAATCTGAGTAGGATCTGTTTGATTTAGCTCTCCAATTAATGCAATTTTGTTCTCTTTTTCAAATACTGGAAGCTCAATAGATTCTTCCTTACAAGAATTCATTAGGAATAGAAATATGGTAATCGGTATTAAAAGATGTGTTCTCATTTTTATTAGAATTTATAAGAAATACTTAGATAAGGAATTATTTTTGCCAATTTTATTTGTATCAACTCTATCTTATCATTGTTTTCACTTAATGTTGCATAGGATAATAATGGTGGGGCATTACTAAAAAGATTGTAAATACCGGCACCTAGATTTAGAACATGATTGTTTTTATACTTCTTTTTATAGGTAGCCCCAATATCAAAACTATAGTTATCTGATAATTGGTGTGAGTTAGGTGAAGGCGCCAGAAGGGTTAAAGACTCATTTGAGTTATTAACATCTATTGCAGTATCAAAATCTGTGTAGCTGTATATAGGAATGCCTATTCGTTTTCCTGTACTATAGTTAAATACTGAAGTGATAGATATATTTTTAATAAAGTTCATATTAACAGAAGTACTCGAAACATGTCTATAATCAAATGCAGAAGGAAATGGGTTACCTTGATTGATGTTATCAAACCTATTATCGGCCTTAGAAAGTGTATAAGAAGTCGTCAATTTTACTTTTTCTCCCAGATGCTTAGTGATTTCGAGCTCTACCCCTTTTCGGGTGCCTTTTCCATAAACTATTCGATCTTCCCAATTTAATGCCAGGTTATTATTAAATATATTCTGACCGGGACGATAAATTAGTACACCTTCTATTTCTTTGTAATATGCCTGTACGCTTAATTTATCCTTTTTGTTGAAATCATAGTTATACCCTATTTCAAAAGTTGTTGATCGCTTAGGAGGTATCTTTTTTGTACTTGGTGCTCGTAATTCATTAGGCAAAGAATAAGATCCAGAAGTAATTTCATGATTAAACTGCGAAACCGATGAAAATGAACCAAAAAAAGTATTTTTTGTGCCCGGAGTATAGTAAATCGATAATCGAGGTAAAAAATAATTATAAACTTTTGAAGATAAAAAATAGTTGGTCATATTAACACCAGTTTTTACTAGAAATTTGTTGTTTATTTTGATCCTATTTTCTATATAAACATCAAAATTCATAGACTTGTTTCTTTCTTGATTAGATGCTAAAACTTCACTTAATTTAAATCTAGAATATGATTGGTCAAATCGTAGAAATTTAAGGTTAACCCCAAAATTAGTTTTAATTTTTTCTGAAGCATAGTATTCTATTTCTGTATTTAAACTGAAATCCCTAATTTGATTACCTAATTTAGAATTGATATTGGATTCATCTTCACTAGAGCCATTCTCAAATAAATTACCCAAAAAATTATTTTCAAAATTACTATACGTTAAACTCGAATGCTGAAATACGCGAGCATTATAAACATGGTTCCATTTAAAAGAAACAAGTTGATTACCCCAATTTAATCTAAGATTATCAAAAAGTTCAGATTTTTTCACTTTCAAATTGTCTTTGCCTATATAAACACTAAGGTAAATCCTGTCTGAATTGCCAAATAAATAATTGGCTTTAAAATTATAATCGTAGAAATAATAGCCTAAACCTTCGGATCCTAAATTATTAATTAAATCCACAGAACTTCTTCTAAAATTGGAAACAAAAGAAGATTTATTCTTTTGAATAGGACCTTCTAAAGATCCTGAAAAAGTCAATGGGCTTAAACTTAGATTACCATGATATGCTTTCATATGTCCATCTTTGGTGCGGACATCGATCACAGAGGACAATCTTCCATTATATTGAGCAGGAAACTGCCCCTTATAAAAATCGACATGCTTAATTGCATGAGTATTAAATATAGAAACTATACCACTTAAATGATTATAATTATATACAGGTATGCCATCGAGTAAAACCAGATTTTCATCAGAATTACCACCTCTAACATTCAGTAATGTTGAACTACCTACACCTCCTGATACCCCTGCAGCCAATTTTAATACCTTAAGTGGATCACTCTCTCCTAATAAAACAGGAACATTATCTATCTCTTCTTTGGTAATACGTTTATTGCTTTTATTATGTAACTTTTTTGTATCGTAATCAGAAATGAGTGTAACGGGATCTAATTGATAGTCTGCGTTCAAATAGAAATTATGTTTTAGATCACCACTTGTTAAATCTGCTTTTATTTTTTGTTTTTTAAAGCCAACAAAGCTAGTCTCTAGCTCATAATTATCATTAGGAAGACTTAAACTATAAAAACCAAAAAAATTGGTAACCACCCCTTTACCAGTACCTGGTATATATATAGTTGCTCCTATCAGTACTTCATTTGAATCTGCATCTTTTACAAAACCACTAATTGTATTTTTATTAGAAGAATGGATGGGCTGAGATGTTAGTAGTATTTTTCCTTTTCTTTCAACTATCCTAAGGTCACTATCTGCTATAATTAAACCTAAAAGTTCTTTTACTGTATACTTATTTTTGTTTAACAATACTTCTCTATCTAAATCAGTATCATTTGAGCTATACGCTAATTTTATATTCGCCTTTTTTATTAATTGAAGTATTTCTAAAGCATTAGTCTCTTGGTTGCTTACATAAATTTCCCTTAATAAAATATCTGGGTCACTCTGAGCATAACTACCTATGAAACATAATAAAAGGATTACAATAATCCAATTTCGTTTTTTTATCACTTACAAGTTATTTCCTTTAGCTTAATGACATTATTTTCTTCATGATGAATCTCAAAACCAAAAAGCAGTTGTAATTCTTTAAGACATTCATTTAATGTTTGATTCTCAAATACAACAGAAGCAAAGCACTGAGATACATTACCTTCAACAACAACAGAAGCATCATAAAATTCTGCCAATCGTATTATAATTTTGTTAAGAGGCTCATTTTCAAACACAAAGATACCTGTTTTCCAGGCTATAAAATTTTTATCCTTATTATTTTCCTTACCTAATTGCGAATTCTTATAAATTCCTTTCTCCCCAGGGGTGAGTATTATTTTTTGGGTTCCATCGGTTTTGGTGTCGACTGAAACTTTTCCGGTTTCAACAACGACTTCGGTATAATTATCATCTTTAGATCTTACATTGAATGAGGTGCCCAAAACCGTTACTAATACATTATTAGCAGATACCTCAAATGGTTTATTAGCATCCGGAGTAACTTCAAAAAAAGCTTCTCCTGTAAGAGATAATACTCTTTTAGAGTCATCAAACTTTTTAGGATAGCTTAATTCTGAGTTTTTATTTAACGTGACCTTTGATCCATCGGGCAGCACTATTGTTTTTACCGATTGAGACGTCTGCATTGTTATATTAGGATCTAAAAACCATAACATAGAAATTGATAACCCGATCAACACTGCAAAGGAAGCCGCTATTCTCCAGTTTTTTATACTAAACGTATTCAGTTTTCTTACCTTAGGTTGGCTTTCTTTATTTAATTTCTCGTCTAGCACTGTCCAAGCCTCTGTAACATCAAATAAGTTTTTATGGTCTGTTATCTTAGTATTTTTCCATATGGATTCCAGTTTTAAGAATTCTTCTGGATTTTCTTTTTTCCATTGGGTCAATACTGATTCTTCATCTACCGTAAGTTGGTCTGAAAAATGCTTTGCAAGTATTTTATTTATATCTCCCATCAATAATTAACACGTTTTATATTAAAAAACCCCTATTCTCTTTCAACATAGATTTAACAATAAGAATTAATATTGTTGGTATATCATGCCTTTTAATATATTCTCGCATTATCCGTATCGCCTTACCCATCTGATTTTCTACAGTTTTTACAGATATCTCTAGTTTGTCTGCTATTTGTTGATAGGTCATAGCATCTAGTCTACTCATCATAAATATAACTCTACATTTTGGGGGTAACTCATCTAAGGCTTTTTGAATAAACTCTTGTGTCGTTGGTTCATTCTGTTTTTTTTCTATAGTATCAGTTTCTTCATCCGCTACTTTGTTTGCTACAGCATCATCACTTAGAGAGAGTGTATACTTATGCTTTCTAAGCACATCGATACAATTGTTCTTTACTGCTGTGAAAAGATAATAATGAGCATTGGACTCCTGTACTAAATCTTTTTTCTTTTCCCATACCTTAATAAATACTTCTTGAACTATATCCTTACTCCTTTCGGTGTCTTTAAGATAATTATAGGCCAATGAGCATAATTCAGCGTAATGCTTTTCAAATAATTTCCTAAAGCTATCATATAATATTCTCTCTTTCATTCTGCACAATTAACAAAATAAAATACAAAAGAAAGAAAAAAGAAAAATAAAAATAGGGGTATTCAAAATTATTTCGTGTTAGTACTGAATACGCATAAAAACTAAACCTAATTATAATGAAAAAAGTAAAAATTAATTCAATCTTATTTCTAAGCATTTTTATAAGTGTTATAGGATTTAATGAACTAAAAGCTCAAGATTCTTCTTTAGGGAAAAATGAGCTTAGATTATCTATCAGTGACGCAATACCATTGAAATTAGTTCATGATTTTTCTGGGATCCTAATTTCTTCTTTGGATAACAAAGGGTATGATTCTAAAATCTCAACATTTGGTATGCTTCATCTTAATTATCAAAGATATTTAAGCGACAGGATTAAAATAGGTGGAGGAATATCATATGTAAAATTTGAAGATAGTGATAATAAAAACAAGTTGAATGCTGGTCATCTTCATTATTTGGCAGTCATGCCACAGTTTGAATATGTCTTCGTAAAAAATGACTTTTTAGAATTGTATAGTAATGCTTCTGCCGGTATTACGAGCTTACATTATAAAATTAATAAAAACACAAATTCAGAATATGGATTTGCTTTTCAGGTCAATCCTGTTGGACTTAGAATAGGGAAAAAAATAGGAGGTTTTGTTGAAGCAGGCTATGGCTACAATGGTTTTGTGAATATAGGGATCGACTTCCGTTTTTAACAATTAAATATTAACAATTAAATCTAAAAAAATGAAATTAATTAAAAAAATCTTTATCTGTACAGCTATAGCAGGAAGTGCTATTTTCACAGGGTGTGAAAAAAAGAATTCTGACGAGGTATCACCAGAAACTTCGATCTTTCAAGACTATCTTGTTAGGTACAATATCACAAAGAAAGAAACTGTAGCCAAGGCTACTTTTAGAAGAATTGATAAAAAAGGAGTAAGACTTGAACTTAAAGGTAAATCAAGTGTAAAATTTAATGGAACAAAATATGATCGTTTTAATACCGCAGATAATTACTTTTACCGTTGGGGTAATAAAAAAGGATTATTAGATGTAAAAATCACATATGCCAAAGATGAAAAAAAGGTGTTCAATAATACTTTTAAACTAACAGATGCTCCCAAAATCGATTTTAAATCTGGGCACGAGAACCTTGACCTTAAGAAAGATAATCTAATTACTTGGAAAGGAGAACCTCTAAAACCTGGTGAAATGATATCAGCTCTTGTTTATCAAGGAGACGAATCTAGTGGAACTAACAACGCTTTTGAAGTTGGAGCAACATCACTAGTGATTAGCAAAGATGCTTTAAAGGGTTTAAAAGCAGGAAAAGCTTCAATACATTTAAGAAGAGAACTTGTTAAAAACAACCTTAAAGAAGAAGACGGTAAAGCAGGAGGTAAAGTTACTTTTGAAACTATAGTTTTTAAAGAAACTGTTATAAAATAATCTTCATAACAAAAGTGAAATAATCTTAAAAAAACAGGGATATGACATCTCTGTTTTTTTAAGTTAGATAGGTTTATTCTCATCAAAAGAAGTGAAATTACACACCATATAGATTGATTAAGAATAGATCTAAAAAAACTTCAAAAATCAAGTTTAAGAAATTGGTAGACACATCGGACTCAAAATCTAATATTATAAAATTTCTTTCACCTCTACTTTCTGATAATCTATTTTAATATATAAGGTTTCTTACCTGAACTAAAAATATAACAGCTATACTATAACTAGCCACTTAATCTAAAAGAATCGTAACTAAATATAGAATACCATTCTATTATTGTATTTTTGAATTTCAAAAATTATTAGTGTTGGATTTCAGCAAAGAATTACTCTTTTTTTTTAGTCTACTAGGTGTCTTTAATGGCTTAATTGTGGCTGCCTATTTCTTTTTTTTTATTAATGAAAATAAGTTTTCAAATAAATTTTTAGGAGCACTTCTATTAGTTTTATGTATTAGAATAGGCAAGAGTGTTTTGTTATTTTTTGACAAGAATATACTTATAACAATTGTCTTAATAGGTGTTATGGCATGTAGCCTTATCGGTCCTCTACTTTTTTTATATATTAAAACTAATACAGGAAAAATTAAAAAACTACAATGGAAACATACTTTACATTTAATACCTGCTATTGTACTCTCTCTCTATTTTTTAAGTAGTCGAGAAGATTACCAAAATAATAGAATTCTAATATCGAAATTGATTAACATTATTAATTTTCAATGGTTTTGTTATTTGGTAATTAGTGGTTTTCTTCTAAAAAATACTTTTGATAATTTTCGAAATAGAGTACACAAGAATTCTAAAAATGAAGTATGGAGTGTAAGTATTTATGTCGGAATTTTTCTGATATGGTTTTCGTATGTATCCTTCAAATTCACTTCATATATTGCAGGAGCAGTTGTCTTCTCATTTATATTTTATATTCTTATGCTCATTCTATATAATTTAAAAAAAGAAAGAAGGCAAAAAAAACACCCCACATCCGATACTAAGCAGGTTAATGAAATTATTCAAAAATTAAAATATTTTTTAGAAGAAGAAAAAGTTTTTAAAAATAATAATCTAAAAATGCCAGAATTGGCCAAACTTCTCAATATTACACCTCATCAATTTTCAGAAATTTTAAATTTATCACTCAATAAAAACTTTTCAAATTACATAAATGAGTATAGGATTAATGAAGCTAAGCATTTTTTACTTCACGATACTAATTATACTGTAGAACATATTGGAGAGTTAAGCGGATTTAAATCAACATCAGCTTTTTATACTGCTTTTAAAAAACATACGGGAGTTACTCCATCTGCTTTCAAGAGCCAATCATAATTTGATTATTTTCTCCTAGTTTATAAATCAGAAGCCTTTTTAAACTTTCCTTAACAACACATTTCAACCTCTAGATTTAATATTGCCTAAAAAACAAAAGAAAAATACAGCTTCTTTTTTTTAGTAATCAATCTAAGCATTTTAAAATATGAATTTTAGAATAACAACAAGTATTATATTATTAATAAGCCTATTGTCATGTAAAGGCATACAACAAACAGAAACAATAAACGATGGCGAAAGTCTAATCAAAGCTATATATAATAGACATCACAAAACTGCCAGTAAGTATATAACATTTGATCAAAAAACGATTTTCTATGATACATTAGGTAAAGTTACAAAAGATATATATTGGCATGAAGCGATTTCTAGGCCAGGAAAATTACATTTTAGGTTTGGAGATTTTTCAACTGGAAATGGTTTTATGTATGATGAAGGACATTTGTATTTTATCAAAGAAAATAAAATCACAAAAGAAAAAGTAGATAAATATAATATATGGACTGTTATATGTCATGATGCTTATGTTCAATCTCCAGAAAAAACTATAGATATTGTGAAAAATGAGCTGAAGATTAATCTAAATTTATTTTATGAAATGACATGGAAAAATCGTCCTGTATATGTCGTTGGAGCGAAAAAAGGAGATTACAAGTCGGATCAATTTTGGATAGATAAAGAACATTTATATATGGTTAGAGATATTTCTTTAAGAGATAACGGAAAATATGGAGATGTTCGTTATGTTGACTACAAAAAAATTGGAGACGAATGGATAGAAGGCGGCTTAATTGTTTTTTATGATAAAAAGTTATATTTAGAGGAATTCTACGAAAACACAAAAACACATACCTCTTTAGACAAAGAACTATTTGATCCTAAAAATTTCAGTAAAACAACAGAATTTTTTAAATAGACTTTTTATAATCAATTCACCAATAATCAAAAAACTCTGGTCATATCAATCTTTAAAAAAAGTAATATTTTCATATTACTTTTTTTAAAGAAATAATCAACAGAAATAACCATAAAATTTATGTTTTTTGATGTAATCTTAATAGCAGGGATTGTTACTATCATTTTTATTATGTTGTTTTTATTTCGAAAGAAAAAAGAACAATCTTCAATATTTTTACTAACCATTTTCTTTGTTGTTTTTGTTTCTCTTGTCAATTTTTATGCAAATGTGCATAACGTAAAGTATCTAATACGTATAACGGGTTTTATTATTGAAGGTGCTGGATATCTCTTAGCTCCTCTATTCTATTTTTATACACTATCCCTGTTTAAAACGATTAAGCTAAGTAGAATAAATACAATAGCACATTTCTTTCCTTTCTTACTTAATATCATATGTATAACAATACCTTTAATGGTCAGTAATTTTTATGATGGAAATACTTCTGAGTACTTAAAATTTATTAAATCTATTTGGGAAGAACTGTTTGTATTAGAGAGTTTTTATTTCTTAATCTATATCCTTAAAGCTTTCCAAAAACTTCAGAAGCATCAAAAAATAGTAAAATCCTATTATTCTAATCTTGATATGAAAAATTTTTCATGGGCAAAACAGATGTTAATTTGTTTAATAGCATATCAGGTAATCAATATTGGACTATCAACTTATATACTAACAATTGGTCCTTTAGGTTTTGATGAAGATTATATTCTTGCGATTAATAGTTCACTGATCATTTTTTATTTAGGATATCATGGATTATTTCAATCAAGTATTTTTATTCCTTCTTACTTAATAGATAATAAAGAATTGACACTTGATACCAATTCTAAATTGACCGAAAAACCTAAAAAGGAAATATTTACCCAATCTGAAATTATAGAAATCAAAAACCGATTGAAAGATGTCTTGGAGTATCAAAAGCTTTACCTTAATGATTCATTAACTCTTGCTGATTTAGCATCAAAAATTTCTATTACCGATAAAAAATTATCAATATTCATTAATCAACATCTTCAAACAAGTTTCTATGAACTCATAAATTATCATCGTATAGAAGCATTTAAAAAACGAATTACATCTAATTCAGATAAAAATTTCACCCTATGGGGTGTGGCGAGTGAGTGTGGTTTTAAATCCAAAACAAGTTTTCATAGAATTTTCAAAAAACAAATAGGATTAACTCCTTTACAGTATCAAAAAAATCAATCTCATATAAAAGAATAAGTACCAATCCTTCCAGTAGTACTTTTTGGTTCTTAAAATATAGAATACCCTGTACTATCAATATGTAGTTTTGTTGCACCTATTAATCTATATAACAAAAACATAACAATTATTAATCAAAAACAAATAGTTATTATTTCATGAAATTTAAAACTATAATGCTTTGGGTATGTTGTATTATTATAAGCCATATAGAGGCGCAAGAAAACAACAATTCTTTCACAAAAAACACATTAAGTCTAACTACAGGATTAAATTCTGGTTATCTAAATGATGCTAATTACTCTCCTTTAAATTACACTCATAAAGGTATATTTTATGGTTTAACATATACCAGAACATCAAATGCATATGAAAATATATTCGGTGTTTTGGTTGATTATTACAATACAACTATTAAAACCGATGCATCTACTAAATTTGATTCGGATTTTACTATTGGAAACATAAATATATCATACCTCCAAAAAGCAAAAGAATACAATATGCTAAAGCTTTATTTAGGAGGTGAATTGCAAGCTAATTTTAATTACACTAATTATAATAATAAAGATTCCTATTCTTTTATAGCAGCCCATAGTATAAATTTGGCATCAGCCATCTTATTTTCAATCAATGAAAAGCAAACACTCTACACTTCAATCAGTATACCTATTGCAACACTGCTAGTACAACCCCCTTATAATAGCTTTGATGAAAAATTACAAGAAAATGAAAATCGTATTCTAAAATTACTGACCGATGGAAATCTTGTAACTATCAATAAGTATTATGCCATAAATTGGAATGCAAAATACCAATACCTGATATCAAAAGAATTTAGCTTGTTTTTGAGATATCAATTATTTTATCAAAAAGCATCCAAAACCCACATATTAAGACAGCTTCAAAATCAATTAGCAATAGGCATTAATTATAATTTCTAATCATGAAAAGTACAGTTTATATTTTTATACTACTCCTTATAACAAGTATCTTATTTTCTTGTGAAAAAATTGCTATCGGTAAGGATGAAATCAATAGTCCTGAAAATAATTTTGAATTACTTTGGAATGATTTCGATAAACGCTATGCCTTATTTAATGTAAAGCAAATTGATTGGAATATTTTATATGATACCTATAGATCACAGGTATCATCAGAAACGACAAATGATGAATTATGGATAACATTTACCAATTTGCTAGACCATTTAGATGATGGACATGTTATTCTCAAAGATCCCGTGAAGGATCGATATTATGAATCTAGCGGTTCTAAAATAGATCTAGCCAAAGAAGAGTTTAGTTTAGAACTAATCCAAACAAAGTATCAAGAATATAATTCTAAAACTTCTGAAATAGGATTGACGTTTGGAAAAATCTTAAATAAAGATATTGGTTATATACACCTTTCTGATGTTGAAGGAGACAACCCTTCCACAATAGATCAAGTCGTTGCAGATTTAAAAAAACATCAGGCTATTATTGTAGATATAAGAAATAATAATGGTGGTGATGATGATTATGCTCACCGTATTGCAGGTGCTTTTGCTGATGGGGAGCATTTTATTTATACTGTACAGACAAGAAATGGTATAGAGCATAATGATTTTGATCCAAAAAAGAAATGGTTTACTAGACCAGAAGGAAATGAGCAGTATGTAAAACCTGTAATCCTCCTCACAAATAGATATGTTGTTAGTGGAGCAGAAATTTTTACACTAAACATGAAAGCTTTTGATCATGTAACTCATATTGGAGACATAACAGCCGGGGATCATTCTGATCAAAGTTTAGTGCGATTTCTACCTAATGGATGGACATATGCATATTCTACACAACTATATTTAATGCCTAATGGAAAGAGTTTAGAAGGTATTGGAATTGCTCCAGACATCCATATTAAAAACACAAAAGAAGATATTAGTGCGAGAAACGATTTGGTATTAGAAAAAGCTATAAAACACCTTTTTGACACATATGGGATAGAATAATAAATAGACTTCTAAACCAAAATAACTATATCTAACAGATTAAAAATTAGAAAACAATAAACTGGTAACAAATTAAAAATTAATATAATAAAAACGTAAATATGAAACTATTAAAAACAAGTAATGTAATACTTTTTCTTATAGGGTTATCCCTTATTTCTTGTCAATCTGATGATGATAATTGTACAACAGGAGAAGGGACATTAACGACCAAAAAAATTAACGTTCCGAATTTTAAGGGAATTGATATGGCAATTGCCGGCAATGTTGTCATAACCCAAGGAGAAACAAAGGAAATTAGTATAACAGGGTACCCCAATATTATCGAAAAAATGGAAACAAACGTTGCAGACGATATATGGAGCATTGAACTAAAAAACAACTGTTACAATTACTCTAAGCTAAAAATTAATATCACTACACCTCAAATAGAAAAAATATACTTAAGTGGTTCTGGAAATATTGTAGTAAATGATTTTGAAAATCAAAATGATATGACCGTTAAGATTTCTGGTTCAGGAAACATCGATCTAAATAATATTACTGGCCCAGAAAACCTAACCGTAAAAATTAGTGGTAGTGGTAATATTAATGTAAATGACACATTTTCTATGCTAAAAAATTTAGATATTAGTATGAGTGGTTCTGGTAATTTTAATGGATTTCTTATACAAACAAAGACATGTAATATAAGTAGTTCTGGTAGCTGTAGTAGTGAAGTACATGTATTAGACAATCTAAATCTTAGTCTTAGCGGTAGTGGGAACGCCTATTATAAAGGAACTCCAGAAATCACAACAAGTATTAGTGGTAGTGGTAAGCTTATAAATGCAAACTAATAATTATATATAGCATCAAAATAAGATCGGTTATGAAGAAAATTTCTAGAATATTAATCTCGACACTCATTGTTTTATTTCTCATTGGATATGCAATAAAAAAATCAGGATATCTTGATAATAATAAAGAGAACATTAATCTTGTAAACACTTCAGACACCGATTTCTCCTTAATCAATCTATGTAGTAGTGGAGCATCTTTAAAATTCCAGGATTTACCAGAGACTAAGCTACTTACAAATATAGGAAACAGTAGTTGGAAGATATCTACTAAAAATGATTCTGCTCAAGCATATTTTAATCAAGGCATAAATGCTTTACATGCTTTTTGGGATGTAGAAGCTTTTAGAGCTTTTAAAAAAGGATTAAAGTTTGACCCCCAGAATGCAATGATGCACTGGGGGTTAGCTAAATCTATATCACAAACAGTTGGTGAACTACGAGATTTAAAAAAGGAATCTTCTATCAAAGCAGTTCAATTATCAAAAAATGCTAAGTCCTATGAATATGACTTTATAGCAGCTTACAATGCTTTAGCTAAAAATGGTAAAAACGCTTATAAAAAGAAAATGGAAGAATATTTGGTAAAATATCCGAATCAAATTAATGCCAAATTGTTTTATGCTAGTTTTTTATCTAGTGGCGTAAGTACCTATTTACCTAACGGTATCCCAACAAAAGAAAACTTACGAGGGCAAGAATTGCTAAAAGAAGTAATGCTAACATATCCAAAATCGTCGGCTTTACATCATTATTGGATTCATGCTATAGAAAACAGCACACAACCAGAAAAAGCCTTAGAAAGCGCTAAGGTTATTTCTAGTTTAGCTCCAGCCTCGGGGCATATAACTCATATGCCTGGGCATATTTATTATAGGATCGGTGAATATGATCTGGCAAATAAAGCTTTTTATCATTCACTTACAATAGACTCCATATACATGAGTACATCAAAAATTGGTTCTATAAACAATTGGAATTATGTACATAATCTAGATTACCTAGTGGCTTCTTGTGCTGAAAGCGGTAAGTATAAGGAAGGGCTGAAATGGGCAAATAGAATAAGTAATATTGCTATAGATAGAGCACGATTAATGTCTAGAGGAAGTGGTTATATATTATTTGGAGCCTATACATCTATTCCTAGATTCCATATACGCTTTGAAGAATGGGAAAAAGCTACAAAAAGCATTGATACTCTTATCCAAAAAATACCATGGAGAAATAGTAAAGCCATTGCATATTTTGAAGGTGTGAAACAATATGCAGAAGGTATGTTTCATCTAGAATCTAATGAAATAGAAAAAGCATCTATAAATTTAGAACAATTACTAAAAACAAAAAACGATCTAGAAAATAATCCTTCTAAGATTTCTGCCGATTGGTACTATAGATATGCTTTAAAAATTTTAGCTGTAAATGCACAAGAATTAGAGGGGTTAATACATTATAAAGAAGGAAAAACAATTAAGGCGATTAAACTACTAGAAGAAGCATGCATCACCGAAAAAGAAATTGGATATTGGGAACCTCCACACTATACAAGACCCGTATCCGAATCTTTGGCATGGGTATATCTGCAAGAGGGTAAATTGAATGAAACAATTGAAGCTTATAAAGAAGCTTTAAAGTTGCGTCCAAAGAACGGTCATGTACAATTTGCATTAGCCAAGGCATTGGAAACATTAAAAGCTGATACCATAGAAACTAAAAAAGCATATCAACAATTCATTCTATTTTGGAAGAATGCTGATGATTTTAACCAAAGGCTTTCTCGTGCAAAGAAATACTCAGGATCTAACACCATATAAATTCATAATAAACAAATAAGGTGTACTGCTTGATAAAACAATAATGGTTAACAACTTGCTTCTTTGTGTTTTACTTAGAACGAATAGAAAATGTATCTCTTCACTTCTTTAATATAACGTGTTTTTGGTTTCTAAATTAATCCGCTATGTAAATCGTTGATAGCATCAATAACTGTATTTCCATATCCTTTTACTACAGCATAACCCGAAGAATCATTAAGAGAGACTATATAAGCATCGTTAACTTCCTCAAATAATAAATGCTTGAGATGATCTTGCTTTTCAACAATTTCTTGTTCTATTTTCTTTTGTTCATTCATATTTTATGATTGTCAATTATCATTTTTAATTTTTTGATTTCTTACTGGTTCTCCTTTTTCAATTAAAACACCATCGGCATAATAATTTAGGAATTTAGCAGGTAATCCTTCTCCATTAAATGGGTCAGCAGTGGTTTGTAAATGATAATGCAAATGTGGTTCACTTGAGTTTCCACTATTTCCTGCTTTACCTAATTCTTGTCCTTTTACAACTGTATCTCCTACTGATACTATTATCGACCCTTTTTTAAAATGTGCTAAAATTGAGAATTCACCATTTTCATGGTCAATTATAACACGATTACCAGTGGGGAAATCTCGATTAAACACCCCAGGAATATTATCTTCTATATCATTTACAACTTCAACAATTTTTCCATTTCCAGGAGCGTTTAAAGGCTTACCAAAACAATAATAATCTTCATTTTTAGATCCTTTTCCTGTATGGGTACTACCATCAACTTTTTGCACAATATCTAAGGCAAACCTTTGTTCTTTTAGTGCCGCATGGTAATTTTCTCTTACACTTCGCCCTCCCCAAAACACCCACCATTCTTCATTAAAAGGGAGTTCTAATTCACTTTTAGTTTCATAGTTCAAATAAGCACTATCTGCTTCATTTGGTAAGTCATCGTCTGAACAGTTTATGTTCATAAATAGCATCGTAATAATAATTACACTTAAACTTAACTTCTTCATTTTATTATATTTTCACTTTTTGATTTATCAAATTACTCTAATTGTATAGAGTAGACTTAATTACTATTTAACAAAAATATACTGAAGAGTTTATTTGGGAGTTCCGAATTATAAATGCGAACAAATTAATACCAGTTTGAAATCCATTAATAATATTATTATATATCAGAGATACTCTAAATCTACAGTTTGAGATACTGCATTGGTGTCATCCCAGTTTCTTTTTTAAAGAAGGTGTTAAATACAGTTTTCGAATTAAAACCGCTTTCAAAAGCCAAACCTATTAGCGTGATATGAGAATTTTTCGGGTCTTTAGAAATACGCTTAAAAGCTTCAACTCTATAATGATTAATGAATTCACTGAAATTTTTATTGAATTCATGATTAATCAGCCAAGACAGTTGATTTGGATGAATCTCTAAATGAGAAGCTAGACTTTTTAATGTTAAATCAGGATTTAGATAAGGTGTATCTTGCCGTATATGATTCAATAATTTTTGAGCATACTCCTTAGTCTGTTCTTTTGACAGCAGTTCTTTTCTCTTTTTCCCTTTTTTTTCAACTTCTATAGTTAAAGGAAAAACATTTTTTATAATTTCTTTATATTCAATATCTTCTTTTATCGAATTTAACATTGGGTCAGAAAACAAAAGTAACATTAACGTAGGTTTTGTTTCAATAGCTACTCTTAACCAGTTTAATGCTTTCTTTTTTTGATTTGACAGAATTTGAATTAAGAATACAAAAAACTGCGCTCTTTCTGCTTGCATCTTATCAATTTCAGTATGTAATAATTCTAAATAATTTTCAAGTTTTTCAGAATCATTCAAAATAGCATATGCCATACCTAAGATTCCATATTTAGTTGAATTATCAACAGCTGCAGGTAAATCTGAAGTAAAATAATCTATAACCTGATGTATTTTGTTTTGCTGAATCCAACAACAGGCTCTTATAATGGTTGCTAATAAATTGAAAGGATTTAACTCTAAACTAATATCTAAAAATTTTATAGAAGTTTGATAATCTTCTATCAGATAGTAAATATATCCTTTTGCAAAATATACTTCAGATGATAAAGGATCCAAAGTTATAGCTATCTCTATATGTTTTAATGCTTTTTGAGGTTCTCCTGAAGTGCAATTATGAACTGCCAAATGTATATATGCAGGTGCAAAGTTTGGGTTCATCTCTAAAGCTTTATTGAGATGTTGAAAAGTTTTTTTAAAATCCCATTCATACCAGTAGCTTATACTTGCCAATCCATAATGAACTTCAGGAAGCTGAGGGTTCAATCCTAAAGCCTTGTTTATATATTTATTAGCTTTTTTAAACGCTTCAGTTTTTGGTAAAAACCCAAGACCTGCCATCATTGTATAATATTGAGCTAATCCAAAATTAGATTGCGCATAGTTCGCATCTATTTCTAAAGCTTTAGAATAATATTGTTTTGATAATTCTAAATCTTCGGGATTCCATTTTTGAAAATGATAATTACCTTTTAAATATAATTGATACGCTTCTATATAATCAGTTTGTTTATCAACCAATTTGTCTCTAATTTCAAAATGACCAAAATTTTCTCTGATTTTATCTGCAATCAATAAGCTTATCTCATCTTGAATAGTAAAAATATTTTCAAGTTTTCTATCCCAAGTCTCTGACCAAAAATGAAAATCACCTTGAATTTCAATTAACTGTGCCGTAACTCTAATGGTATCCTTAGATAATCGAACACTTCCTTCTAAAAGTATTGAAACATTTAAGTCCTTCCCTATTTTTGAAACAGGTATATCTTTATTTTTAAAGAAAAAAGAAGAGGTACGTGATGTAATTTTCAAGCCTTTTATCTGTGCCAATGCATTGATAATCTCTTCGGTTAAGCCATCACAAAAATATTCATTCTCCTTGTCAGAACTCATATTTTTAAATGGTAATACAGCTATGGACGGACTACTTATCACGCAATAAAGATAATCTTCTATCAATAATTTATTTAATAATACATATAAAAATTAGCTCAACATTAACGCTTCACTAGTTGATTCAATTTCTTTAATAGCTTCATTATAAAGTTTATCTTTTTCAGTCATGATCTGTATGAGAGATAGTACCAAGCTTTGAAATTGATAGTACAGATAGTTTCTGCTTTATGAACCCTTCCATTGGTATCATCTGATTGCACAAAAAAAGCACTATTAATCACATAATTAACAGTGCTTTTACATTACCAAAAGGCAATTCGTCGGGATGACAGGATTTGAACCTGCGACTTTACCCATATTTTTATACTATTATTTGACGTTATTAATGACAGTAATATACAATAAACATTGGGATTGACCAGTAAAACAAAGAGTTTATAAAAAAGTAATTTTAACTTCAAAATACTCACTTTTTAATGACTACTACTGACTACTTTTTAAGTACTTGATTTACAAGACTTTAAAACCATTAAATATCTATTTAGGCATCGGAAATCTACTTTTTAAAGCACTTTCTACTTCCCACACTTCAAATACATTTTCTAAAGAAATTTCATAGTCTGGATATGCATGATTATCCATAGAAACTGTTAGGCTATTACTTTCTTCATTAAATGCTGTAATCCTTCTTATTACCACTTCATATTTAAGGACTATTACAAATATTCTATTCAATCTAATTTTTGTAAACTTTCTTACTCTAAGTCCGAATACCCAATCCCCGTGAAAAAAATTAGGTTCCATATCATCCCCTTTTATTTGGAATCCTCTCAGACTTCTATATTCTTCATCTGAATTATGGAATGACATGAAAGATAGCTTCCCTATATATTCCTCATCTTGGTTTTTTATGGCATACCTTTTAGCATTTTCAATACTTATCATTGCAACCCTTATAGTATTTTCTATATCAACATAAAATGAAGTTTCCATTACTCCATCTGTGTTAGATTGAAACAAAACGTGATTGTCAACACTATGTCTTTTCCATAATTCGTCATTAAATACTAAGCTTGGGTTAATATTATATTTTTCAAAGAATCTATGTATCACATCAATAGGAAAGTTTCTATCATCATTGGTTACTTTATCAAAAGACTGTGGCGAATAATCAAGACTTCTTGCCATAGCACTTCTGGACTTAACATGTTCTCTCTCCTTAATAATCATATCCATTATAGTCAAAATTCGCTGGGTTACTTTATGCTGTGCCATAGTAATACATGTAAAAGTTTGTAAAAATAATGTAAGTCGGTTTGATATTTATGTCTATATAATTATATTTATCATCAAAATTATGTCGTAAATACACTATGAAAATGAAATTAATTGTATAAATATGTCGTTTTAATGAAACTTTAATCAAGTTTTTCATTGCTACACATCAAAATTACGAAATTTTACATAAACTTTCCAAATATTTAACTACAATTTGTCTAATATATAACTAAAACTTTACTGCAACTTTCCACAAAAACACCTCTTATATAACCATATTAAAACAATTTAAAAGTTTAAAAATCAATAATTTAAAATCAAAAAAAACCAACAATTATGTCCATAGAGATGAATACAAATAAGAGAAAGTATAACATTTTAAAGTTTTTGAAGAGATTACCTTACAATGAATACACGATAGCTAAGAGAAAACTACCTGTCGCTTGCAAGGTTAGCAAACGAACCTTTGAAAGGTGGCTATACGTAACAAAAAAAGAGCGTTTAGAGATATCGGCTGATAAATTGGCTTTGATTGCTAATTATTTCAATTGCACTATAGAGGAATTACTTAATAACAAAATCCCTAAACACAATACGCATACCTTAGATAAATTACATAATCAGGATTTAATCAAATCCTTAAATCTTACCAAGTAATGTCAGGCACCATAGGAAAAACAAATAAACGCTATAAAGCAGTTTCTAAAACTGTTTTGCACCAAGCATACCAATGCTCCCCATATACGTTCCGACAATGGATCAAGAAAATTAATAGGAAGCTCGGTAGTTATAGTGGTGGGTTGTATACCCCCAAGCAAGTAAAAATAATTATCGATCATCTGGGAGAACCTCCTTTACTTGAAGATGTTATTTATCAATCAAAGTATTAAAAGCATAACACAAATATCTTATGGGGGGAAATAAATCAACAATTGAAATCGATGATATTCTGGAAGAAACAGATAAGTTATTGACAGTTGCTCATAACCAAAAAGAAAATAGAGAGCATGATCAACTACCTAACATATTTAATCAACTATTAAGACATATCGAAGAAGTAGATTTTAGAAAATATGCGGAGTTATCAAATAATGAAAAACCAAGGAAAGTTCATTTCCTAGTTTCCATTATTGAAATATTATTAGAAAAAGCAATGTCTATTGGATTTCATTTATGCCGAAAATATGACTATGTATACGTTTATAATGGAGAATACTGGCAATTAATTGCACAAGAGGAATTTGAAGACTTTTTATGTGAAGTAGCTTTAAAAACAAAGATGAATCGTTTTCACGCTAAATACTTTGCTTTCAAAGGAGAAATGTATAAGCAGTTTTTATCTGATGCCAGGTTAAAGGAATTAAGAAAGAACCAAAAGACCATTCTAATTAACCTTGCTAATGGTACTTTTGAAATCTCTCCTCTTAGAAGAGTTTTACGCCCCTTTGATAAAAATGACTTTCTCACCTATCAATTGCCTTTTTCATACAATAAAGAAGCTACAGCTCCACAATTTCAAGAATATCTTGATAAAGTATTACCAGAACAAGAATTACAAGATGTCTTATCAGAATATCTTGGATATATTTTTATTAAAAATAGTGTTCTTAAATTAGAGAAAGTATTATTAGCCTATGGTAGTGGGGCAAATGGGAAAAGTGTACTATTCGATATTATCAATGCATTATTGGGAGAAGAGAATTTTACGAGTTATTCTCTACAGTCATTAACAGAGGATAAAGGATATTATAGATCTATGCTAACCAATAAGCTACTAAATTACGCTAGTGAGATCAATGGAAAGTTAGAAACAAATACATTTAAATTACTGGTGTCTGGAGAGCCTGTAGAAGCCAGATTACCTTTTGGCAAACCTCAATTGATCAAAGATTATGCTCGATTTATGTTTAACTGTAATGAATTACCAGAGAATGTAGAAAATAACAATGCTTTCTTTAGGAGGTTCCTAATCCTTCCGTTTAGAGTTACCATCCCAATATCACAACAAGACCCTGACTTATCAAAACGGATTGTGCAAAATGAATTATCTGGAGTTTTCAATTGGGTATTAAAAGGAACAAACAGGTTATTAGAAAACAGAAAATTTACAGATAGCCCAATAGTTAGAAATGAAATTTTAAGATATCAAAGAGAAAGTGATACTATGACTATGTTTTTGGATGATACCAATTATGAATCTAATCCAGCTATGGATATGCCTTTAACAAGCCTATTTAACGAATATAGAGGATTTTGCATAGAAAGTAATTACACTTTTGATTCTAAAAAAGCATTTTCTAAAAAGATGCAAAAACTAGGATTCAAAATACAACGCAAAAACTACGGAATGGCTATTTATGCACATAAAAAAAGTAATTAATATAACCTACACTTTCTACACTTGCTACACGATTTGTAATGGATTCGTGTAGCAAGTGTAGAAAGTGTAGGTAAAACTAAATTGTTTTTATTGTGGAATATCGATTTACATTAGAACCTTACACAAGTATTAAATCAAGATTTAGCTGTCCTAACTGTGGCAAAAAAACAGTGTTTTCAAGATATATAGACACAGAAGATCATACATATGTAGGAGAAAAAGTTGGACGCTGTAATCGAGAAGTAAAATGCGGATATCATTATACTCCTAAGCAATTTTTTGAAGATAAGTCGGGCACAGAAAAAATATTCAAAGAAAAACCACTTGTGCACGTAAAGAATTTAAAAACCGAAAAGATCATAAATACTATTCCTAAGAAGATAATGATTCAAAGCAAGCAAAAAGGTTTTGCAAATAATTTTGTGATATTTCTTCAAAATATTTTTGGAGAAGATGCTACAGAAGAGCTTATTAAAACGTATCACATAGGAACTTCTAAATTATGGTATGGAGCTACCGTATTCTGGCAAGTTGATCGATTGGGTAATATCAGAAGTGGTAAAATTATGTTGTATAATCCTAAAACTGGTAAGCGCATTAAACAACCA
The DNA here is from genome assembly GCF_002846555.1 of Aquimarina sp. MAR_2010_214. NCBI lineage: Bacteria > Pseudomonadati > Bacteroidota > Flavobacteriia > Flavobacteriales > Flavobacteriaceae > Aquimarina > Aquimarina sp. MAR_2010_214. The sequence goes on along the minus strand of NZ_PJMS01000001.1, from coordinate 2,646,523 downwards.
TTCTCTCATATTAGTTGGGTACATAAAGCGCTTCCTGTAGAAAAATACAACCTTAAGCAATGTCTTTTTGGAGAACACCTAATAGCAAAAGAACTTCAAAAACCAATAGCTATTGTAGAAAGTGAGAAAACCGCTATAATAGCTAGCGTGTTTCTTCCTGAATTTATTTGGATCGCCACAGGCAGTTTATCAAACCTTAATTACGAAAACACAAAGATCTTAAAGGGTAGACAGGCAATCTTATTTCCAGACTTAGGAGGATGTACTTTATGGAAAAACAAAATAAAAAACCTCTATCCAGAGGTAGATTATCAGATATCTGATCTTTTAGAAAAAAAATCTTCCATCCATCAAAAGAAAAATGGTTGGGATATTGCTGATTACTTAATCAACTTAAATATATAAGCCATTTTTGAGTAATAAGTTTTTTACGATAAAAACTTAATGAACAACCCCGAAGCAGAGCCATCGAGGTATCAAGCGGAAAAAAATTTATTTTTAGTTTAATGAAAACCATCCGTTTTCAAACTTTCCTCTTGTAACCCCGAGGTAGAACCTCGAGAAATTCTCTAGATTAAATACATGGTATTAATACATTAAAAACCAAACTATTAAATTGAATTTTGATTAAAAAAGTTAATTTTTTCGTATCAAACATATCTTTTACTGAAAATTCTCCTTCTAAATTTACTCGCTTAGTGTCTTGCTTCCCCAAAAAAAGATGAAAAATAACCACAAAAAAAACAGAAAAATAAATCATTTTTTTTCAGGAAGACGAATCTGTTTTTAACTAAATACCAACACCTTACATAATAAAATTTTTGAGCTTATCTAATTTGGATAATATTTGTAGGAAAACAAAGAAAACATCGACTTACTTAACCGAACTGGTTAAATAACAAATCTATTTTAATGATTAAACTGATGTATAGAAATAGACAGATTAAGTCTTAACAGTAAAAGTACCAATAACTACTTATACCCTGTTTTAGTCTCACAAGAATAGTTGTAATAAAGTCAAAACTTTCAATTCTTTCTCTCCTCCAACCACTTTAGAGTTCTATAATATGTTGTTTTTTGATAAACCAAATTCATGACAAACACGATCTCTATTTTCATCTGGATTAACTCTTAAATACTCCCTAATCTCAATTGCTTTTTGTACAGATTCATTTTTTGGCCAGTCATGTATACCCGATTTACTTTTTCTTTTATGGCATGATCGTCTTTTAAGACAGTTAAGATCAAAAATAGCATCATCAGGTTCTACTTTCTCCATTCCTCTTTTGGTTTGTAGCACTCTGAAGGTCATGAGGTAATATCGTATTGGTATCATGCTCCTGGATATAGTTAAAACAAAAATAGAAATATCGAATTTTTTATAGTCTTGTACCAATACTTTATCACCTATTAATTGAAGAATAATAGTCTTTTCTTTCTTAATAAAAATCAACAGCTTCTTTTCTGGTCGTTTTTACTCCCAGAGAATTTTTAGTCTTTTTATAGTCGTGCCATTTCTTTTTGGCAAGATATCCCGAAAGGTTAGTTATTTCATTCATAGTTGCCAAACGCACCTCAAAATCATAAGTATCTTTAAAATTGTCTTTTATTACAAAATCCATCATTTATCTACACTTTAGTTGATTCTACATCCTAGATTATCCAATTTTCTCCATAATGATTAGAAGACTTTAGTTGACTTCTAACATCTTCTTTTGCTCATTCTTTTAGTTCTTCGATGGTTATATGAATCTACATTATCATAATCAAATTTACTAATAATTCCTTCCTTTCTATTTTCATCACTTTATCAAAATATTTTTTAATTTATGGCTATGCCTTACACTTGATGTGGTTTTAACTTGTTGCTTTCTAGGGTTTTAAATCAATTATTTTTAGTTTTCGGAAGTGATCTGCTTTTTTAAACGTATTTTTAATTTAAAACATGGGGGAATATCCCCTATTTCGCTATAAAACCATTCATTTAACCCTAAAAAGGTTTTTAGCAATCAAAGTTAATCACACCTACTACTTGCTGATAATCAGCAAATTAAATACGATAAAAATCATTTATCACGTAACATTCCTTAATTTTTTTATTATGAAAGCAAAATCATTTTTATTGAACATTCTTTTTTTTATTTTGGTAATTACATTTGCGAGTTGTACTTCTGAAACCGTAGATGAAGAAATCGGTATAGAAGTAAATACCTCTGTTGACCTGGATACATTCATGGAAGACAAAGATGACATTCAAGAACCTGATGATAGAGACTAAAATTAAAGTAACAATTTTAATATTAGGTGCAGTATTTGCATGTACTGCACCTTTTATACATATTCTTTACCCTAAGAAAAGCCCTGAGTTTAAAATCTTAAAGCAACAACTAGATAATGGCAAAATCACTCAAGACACCTACGTATTACAATATGAAGCTATTGAAATAAGTGAAAAATTTATTGGCTTTACCAATATTCGTAAATTTTGGTATGCGATAGGTAAACCTATCTCTATGTTCTATTTTGCGTTGTTATTAATCTATGTTTACCCATTTGTCCTTATGGACAAGAAGATTAAAAGAATAGTTGGCGCATCCATCGTATTATTTCTGTTCATTTCCACGTATTTCATTGTCTGGACATTATGGCATCGTCAGGATTTTCCTAAAGAATTATATTATTGGGCAATTGGTATTGTTTCTATTGTTGGTAGCATAATTTCTATTTTCATTGTTAATTATGATAAGGATAAGACTATGCGCTCAAATGTGCATGTACTCCTGCGTTTTATTGTCAATGATGTGAAGAATAAATATGTCTTAGAAAAAGATAAAGCTGAGTTTGTAGAGGACTATACCAATCAAATTGAAAAACTAAAAAATGATGGACGATAAGGATAGAAAGAAAATAATTAAGAACCAATATAAGAAAGGACTTATTCCTGATGATTTAATTGATCAGATTAATGATGATATAGAAACTTATCTGAAAAAAGAATCAGAAAAAAATCAGAAAAAAATTGAGAAAATGATTTCAAATCGTTTGAATCGTGGACTGGACATATATTTTAGTGAGGATGATATCATAAGGCGGCTAGGTTTGATTTATGGTTAAAAACCTGATAGCCCTTTATTTACCTTCTTTATTTATCGAAAGTACTTCAATAACACCTTCCTGTACTTTGGTTTGTAGCCATAATCGGAACTTATCTACTTCTAATAGCTTAGTTTCATTTGCTATCACAAAATCAGCCACTTTATTCAAGTCATAATCTTCAATCTCTTCAACATTGATTAAATACTCATAATCAGGATAAATTCTGTTGAGTTGCTTCTTCAACTTTAGGGATAACTCATCCTTGTTAATACTATAATATAATGTAGATTTAGCTACGCCCAGTTTCTTAGCAACATCATCTATTGATATGCCTTCACTTTTTGAAATATGTTCAAAAACAGCCTTAATCTTCATGTAATATTTGGTTTTGTCAAAACTTTTTTAGTACTTTGTATGAAATTAGTTCGAAAAAAGTATTAAAAATAAATTATTTGTTCCGAAATCAGAACATCACAAATGTATGCAAAATTTTACTAATGATGAATTGAAAACCCTTAGAGGCGTTCATACCGTTATTGGGCGAAAATATGGTAAATCTGGTAGATACGTATCTCTAATTGCACAAGGAAAACGTGAGGCAAACACAGAGGTAGCAAAATTGATTCTGAAAGATTTACAGCTGATTTTGGAGATTTTGAAACCAGAAGGTATGAGAATAAAATAAAAGAAATTAACGTAATCCCAATTGTTGTTTTGTAATGAATCATCCTAAATATGCATTCGTATGAAACATATAAAAAGACTAGCAATAGAGTTATGGCTAAAAGAAAATCAAGATTTTATCAATGGTGTAGGGCTGGATAAGCGAATCGGTTTTCCTTCTGGAACTATACAGAAGTTTCTTAAATATGAACGAAAACTTAATGATAAACGTATAACAGCAATTGACCACTTTTTGAATAAAGTCTCTATTGAACAATACAAAAAGCAGATCCGGCAAAATGTCAATGAAGAATAAACCTTCTTTAAATCACTACATATGAACCATTCAGAATTAGATAAGAGGCGTAATGAATATCTCGTATTCATCATCCAATCGTTAAATATGAAGGTAGATGAATTTATGGAATCCATTGTTAAAAAAGAAACATGTTATGAGAAAATTATTTATCAATGGGTTATTCGACTTTTCAAGAAGGGTCTATCTAAAGACAAAGCATTACAGATTATTTATTGGATCAGAAGACAATTATATTGTAAAATGATATTAATCAATCTAAGTACTAAGTAACTAAGGTGTTAGATTAAGTTGAGTTTGTGAATTACCCCAATCAAAGATGTCGGGTGCCGCTGTAAACCTGTAAGCATGACATAGCTTTATTATTTAAACAGCATAGCAACGCTAGGGCTAGTAATTTTCTTATAGGAAATACGATGCTTATTTCCAATAAGATACAAAAGTACCACGATGTCTTTGTAAAAATATAAAACTGTAAAATGTGAAAGTAAAAGTGAGGGGTTCGAAGCTGGAATATAAAATATCGAATGTTGAAGTGAGAAGTCAGATGCTTGAGGTCGAAAGTCCGAAGCTGGAAGTCTTTAAACTCTAAAGCTATTAAATGTAAAATGACCATGCCAAAATAAAAAAACATGAAAACAAGTCTACCGGTTGCAATACAAAACCATAGAGAAAAACCTTTTGAACAGAAAGTATTTAAATTGTTGTCGATAAACCCTACTCTTTTCAATAAATGTGTAAAAGAACATAGAGGTTATGCACTTCTTCTTCGTATCTGGATAGAAGAAAAGTATCACAATGGTAGCACAGCGCTAGAAGTAGCAGAAATGATAAAAAAGTCAAAGTTACGCATAGAAGCTATAAAAGCAGGTCGCCCTCTGCACATAGCAGTATAAATAATCATAACTCTTAACAAAAAGGAAAAACAGGAGTAATTAGCATATTACAATAAAGTTGAGTTTGTGTACATACCCCTTATGCACTATAAGGTTACTCCTGTATCCTTTTTTAATATAATTTCTATGCTTCCAGATAACATAAACGACATACCACCAAAAGTATTATATACCATATTAAAAGTATTGGATATCGATATTGGTGAGTTTATGTGTAAACTGTTAAATGATAGCCCAAAAGAAATTATGATGTATGCCAAAATATATGCGCTGTACATGATGCAAGAACAACAATGTTAAATGTAAAATGTAAAACCGAAAAATGAAAAAGTCAGAAGTCAGGTGTCACAAGTTATGTATTGTAGTTGTTTCTTTTTTTGGTGACTTCTCTATTGAAGTTTTTTTCTTCTGACTACTGTTTCTCTTCTCATATTTTCTTGTGATTATAGAATTTTCTGTGGTTTAGATATTATGGTATCTATAGATATATCTATTATTTTTTTGATGAAATAATTTTCAATATGAATTCGCTAATGCTTGGATAAGACGATGAAGATATCAGAAATTTCAGAAAAACAATTCATATATCCAAGTCCAAAAGCGACTTAATTATTTGTAATTGGTATGCTATCGTTGTGTAAAAATATTGTTAAATAAAATATAAATTCTCTCTCGTCTTTTTGATAACAGGATATTCCAATTTATACCCCCTATTAATTAATCACTAGAAAACTGTAGTAAAAAAAGGTTTGAAAATATTTTTAAGGGAGATATCGCTTTATGTTTGTTTTATCAGAAGTTTAGGAAGTATCATCTAAAACCGCATGGAGTAATAACCATAAACTATGTCCTAAAAGTTATTTTAAGAGCTTTTATAGGCTTTATTTCTGTCCAACAATGAACTAACCTTATTAAGGCTCTTTATCAACTGAAAATAGTTTTTCTAAGCATATTTTTCTTATTTGAATAAAAAATAAAAGCATTTTTTAACTACTTGCTTAAAAAGGAATAGTTGTGTCTCATCCCTATAGAGAATAGTTGTAGCTCGTCCTTATAGGAAAAAGTTGTAGCTCATCCCTATAGAGAATAGTTGTAGCTCGCCCCTATAGGGAATAGTTGTAGCTCATCCCTATAGGAAAAAGTTGTAGCTCATCCCTATAGAGAATAGTTGTGTCTCATCCCTATAGAGAATAGTTGTAGCTCGTCCTTATAGGAAAAAGTTGTAGCTCATCCCTATAGAGAATAGTTGTAGCTCATCCCTATAGGGAAAAGTTGTAGCTCACTCCTATAGGGAAAAGTTGTAGCTCATCCCTATAGGGAATAGTTGTAGCTCACTCCTATAGGGAATAGTTGTAGCTCATCCCTATAGGAAAAATTTCTCTATCAAATAAATAAGAGGTATATAATGTTACTTGTAATAATGTCAATTTTCCAAGAAAACAGCTTCTACTGAAGATGGGACAATTATCGAACTTTTTGCCAGAAGATTGTGGGTTAATTTTAACCAATTTAACTTTAATAAAAGGCTATCTTCTATAAGATAACAACGAATACACATTTTATAAAACCTATTCTACATCATTAATAGCTTCATAAGGGTTACACTCTTATTTACTTTCATTAACACTAAAACCTTATCCTATTATATCTTTGCTTAGTATTATGGTATATAGGGTTGAATGTTTTATATTGTGCAACACAAATGTATTCAACCCTTTTTTATATTGAAGTGGTTTAAACTTTTTTGATTCTAGTGAAAAATAGTAGTTTTTTTGATCAATTGTCCCGAGTACTCGGGATTGCGCTTCATAGCAGCGCTACGAAGTAAGAAAAAGACAAAAATTGAGTGAAAAAGGGCATTTTTATAGCGAATTGAAAAAAGTTTAAACCACTTCATTCTAAAAAACCTTTAAATGAGTTCAGTACTAGTAATTACAGAAAAGCACGGATTCTAGTACTTTCCATTAAGAAACTATGGTACTACTCTTTGTCTAATTCCAAAAATCGTTTTTACTTCCCATACTTGAAATACTTCTTCTTGGATAAGCTCTATATCATCCACCAAAATCTCATCAATCCAACTGATATAGGGGTCAACTTCGCAGGAATTTACATCAAGAGTCTATTTTGAATGGAAAAATAATCAATAATGCTGAACTTTTAGAGCTTGTTTATGAAGAAGGTCATTATCCAAATCATGCAAGAGATTGTTTAAAAATGATGAAAAAAAGTAAGTTAATTATTAATCTTCTTCTCCATGTGTAAATTACGATAATGTTTTTAAGAAAAAATGCTTGTAGATTATAAAAAAATTATTCTTTCAAAGAATCATTATTCAAACATACAAGAGTTATAGGAATACTTTCTGGGTAATTTTCTTGTAGAAATAAAATTAATTTCTTACGAACATGTACACGTAAATCCCAAGCTGTAGGAGCATCAATAGCACTTACTAATGTTCTAAATTAATACACTATTTTTAGCATCAGTAACCTGAATTATATTAACATTACTATCCCACAAACCTGTAGCGTTAAGAATCTTTATCAACTCTTTTCTTAAAGCTTTTATTTCTAAGTACATGACAAAAATTGGTTGATATTTATATTTGATTGATTTAGAGTGTTTAATAATACATTTACAATATAGTCAAGTCCATATTTGAATATCATCCTAGCTTTTCTACCGTGTTTTTTGACTTGGATTGGTTTTATATTCAGGTGTGTTTTTTCTATCTGCCATCGTTGTCTGTAATATTCATTAGTCTGTTCAGGTTTGTTAAAGGATATAATAATCAGAAATTCCCCTTTCTTTGTGTAATTTACATCCTGAGATGTAACACAACTCTCTATTAAGAGATACGATTTTATCATAATGTTTATACTGCCCAACTTTTAAATTATTAAACAACCAGAATGCTTTTATTTGTTTATTCTTATCGGGCAAATAGACCATAAAATTATTACGGATACGAATATGATATCTGATTTGATTATGGTTCAAAAACCCTATCCACTTCTCTCCAACAAATTCTCTATCTACAACTAAAGAATCGATATATTCTTTTCCAAACAATCTGACAAACCTTTCTATTAGTGCTATACGTTCTTGACTACTGGAATTTCCTCTCTTGTCAAGCATGGTAAAAAGTAAAGGAAAAGCAACACCTTTATAAACAATACCTAACATAAATATATTGATATTGGTTTGTCCAAACTTCCAATTGGTACGATCAATAGTTAATTTCACTTTATCCTGTTTGGGTAATAAGTTAAAAACCAATTTAGCTATCATCAGCAGTAGTGTCAAACGCATTTGCTAATTTATCGAAGGTTACAGATTGTACTTTACATAAGCTACTTATAAAAAGTGCGATTAGTTTTATCCGAGCTAGATTTATTTTTCCTTGAAAATGAGTATTAAGAACAGAAGTTAATTCACTATTTTTAGTGATAACATTGGTTTTCTTCATTAGATAAATAGATCCAATTACTCATATAATTTACTAAAAATCAGTTAATTATATTTTTGTCATGTACTGTGATAGATTCGTTATTTAACCAGTTTAGTTAAATAAGTCGATGTTTTCTTTTGTTTTCCTACAAATATTATCCAAATTAGACAAGCTCAAAAATTGTCTTAATATGGTCTTGATTTTCACTAAAAAGGACATTTTTGGTGAAAAAATCAATTTTTTGATTGTACTATTTGTGTCTTTTTGAAGAACATATTTTCTGGATAAAGACAATATTTTCAAGCTGTAATATTACTGGTATTCACCTTTCTATATTCGTTGTGAAAACGAATATAGAAGTAGATGGAAACACAAGAACAAGAAAATGATGTAAAGGTTTTGACAGTTGACAAACTACGTTCTTATGATGGATTGGTTTAACTGCAGCAGCAGTAGGCATTATTAAATCACTATACAAATTAGCTGTAATAGGTATAGACATAATGAAAAGTAAGAAATGAGTTTAAATTATTTTGAAAAATTTATTGTAAAAGCAGAAAAAGAAACAACTATAAATAAAAATGTTTGGATATATACCAGAGTTTCCAGTAAAGATCAAGAAAAGTTAGTTAAAAACTGTAAAAAAAGTAGTGCAAAAGAATATGGTAAAAGTAACTAAAAATAATATAAGAAATACTATAGAAGAAATACAAAATGCTATTTTGATTACCAAATTAGGGTATCTACCACCTCATATTTCATTATTACAGACTAAAGAATTTGATAATAAGGGGAATATATGGTTCTTAAGTGATAAATATAGTGTTTGCAACCAAGATTTATTAATCTCTAACGAAGCAACATTGATCTACAGTAAGCCAGAATCATCTTATTTCTTAAGTTTATTTGGTAAAGGTGAAATTATAGATGACCCAGAAAAGTTGGAAGAATTATACAATGAGGAAGATGTAACATATGTAAAGAAGCGAGAAAAAGAAACTTTGACCGCTATAAAATTTGAAATATTAAAAGCAGACTATTGGGATGATTTAAACCGAGAATCCAATACTATTTTTACAAAAGATTACCTAGAATAATTATTCACTTTCAGATATTATTACTCCTTCTGTGGTAAACGCAAGCCCTTGTTGACCAGACACACCGACCATTACTCCTTGAAAAATAGGAGTTATAGTTTTATTCGCCCCCCAAGTAATCAAGAAATTCGCTCCACTTCCTCCAGCAGTATCTTCTTCTTCTATAACATATTCAATAGATTCAAGAGGTTTCAGATAAATAGGCTGTTCGATATATCCTCGCACAAAACCTCCAGTCGTGTTATAATAATCTACTTTTTTAATAAAAAGTGTATCCTTCGGGCTTGTATTTCTTATACTTAGTGTAGCAGTAAGCTGAAATCGAAAATCTTTTGTCTTATTATAAATATCTGAATAGATAGGAATATATACATCTTTCTTAATAGGATAACTGAACCCATCATCGCTTTCTGGTATTTTATTTTCTTTTAAAATTCCTTGTTCTAATTCCTTATTAGGATTTTGCTTTACACAATTGGGTAAAGCAATACAAAAAAGCAATACAGCAAAATAAATAATTAATTTTTTCATAATAAGCAAAAGTCTTAATAAATACCCAAGAAAGTTACATTATTTTAAGTTGGAAAGAATAGTGAAATGGCCTTTTTTGTAAAATATCTTTTAGTACTTTTACAACTAATGTTGTCCGCTGTAATATGAGAAAACACCGACTTGTACATAAAAAAACTAAAAAACCTAAATCCTCAAAAAGTCTGGGGAAAGCACCCGGTACAGTAGTTTATATTGGTGAAAAAGAACATCTATCAACCAAAATTGAAATTCAGAATTATACAAAAGATACTTTTGAAGTTAAAGATACTGATGATATTGATAAAACTTTTATTCTTAAAAGCAACGAACACATTACCTGGATCAATGTTAATGGTTTAAGTCACACAAACGAAATTACTCGAATCGGTCAACATTATGGTTTACATCCGCTTATTATTGAAGATATAGTAAATACCGATCAACGCCCAAAGATCGATGAATACGACACTTATCTTTTCCTGGTACTTAAAATGATGTATTTTAATAAAAATAAAGAATTTATAATCGAGCATATTTCTATAGTATTGGGTAAAGGATACGTAATTACTTTTCAAGAATCCGAGGAGGATATCTTTGAACCAGTTCGAGCACGTATAACTAATGCTAAAAGTCGAATCAGAAGCTCTGAGGCTGATTATCTTGCTTTTGCATTGATAGATGCTATTTTTGATAATTATTTTGTAGTGATTGAGGATTTGGGTGAGAAAGTAGAACTTCTAGAAGAGCAACTTTTTGTAGAACAACCAGATGATACGATAACTCAGGATATCCAGTCATTAAAAAGAGAGATTCTCAGAATTCGCAGAAGTATCTTACCACTGCGTGAGATCATTGGAAGAATTGTAAAATCTGAAACTGATCTTATTCAAGAAAAACATATAGACTATTTCAAAGACCTTTATGATCATATTATTCATATTAATGAAAATATTGATGTGTATCGCGAAATGATCTGGGGACTTATGGATATGTACATGACCACTATAAGTAATAAAATGAACGGTATAATGAAAGTCCTAACCATTATTGCTACCATTTTTATTCCTTTAACTTTTATAGTTGGTGTATACGGAATGAATTTTGATCACATGCCAGAACTCAAATATCAAAATGCCTATTATATCTTATGGGGTATAATGATAACTTTATTTGTTGGTCTTCTTATTTTTTTCAGAAGAAAAAAATGGCTCTAAAACTATATTATAATCAAAAAGACAATGATTAAATATTGTGGCTAAGTTCTAAAAAGCATATTATTTACTACTATGTTTTTAAATTCCATCCAGGCAGTATTGGAAGCAAAGGCTATAGCTGCTACGGTTGCCATTTTACTGGTTGAATTTTTTATTTTTTCTAAGACTAAAAACCAATTCAGATAATTCTGAAGGTATTTTGTTGCCACTCCATTGAAGGGCTCCATAAATTTCCTTAGACGCATATCCATATTATTCACATTTTGTACGTGATATATTTTGTCAACAGCTCTTTGACCCTTCGAAGCATTAAATTTTTTGTGTGCTACCTTCTTGTCTTTTGCAAATGCAGTATAGCTTCTGTGACTGTCGCTACAAAGGGTTTCTACTTTAGCCAACTTCCCTTGTAATATAGTCTCCAAGTCACTTTTACTAATGCGACCTCTGGTAGCTACTTTGAAATCTTTGTTCCCTGATCGGTCACAACTGGCTATCACAGCTACTTTTTCATTACTGAGACCAGCTTTACTTGCCTTTGCGCCACGTTTTCTAGCAGGACGATCCAAATTTCGATTCCCTTTTTCAGAGTAAGCAAAGAAAAGATCATCACTCTCTAGGATTCCTTGGAATTCATCCACACTTACGCTCCCAAAGGAGACAAGTAATTTGTGCCTCCAATCAAAAGAAGTCTGAATAGAAATCCCTGTTTCTTTGGCACTCTTGCGAATACTATATCCAGAGAGTAAACAGAATAAATAACGATTAACTTTGTCTTTCTTCTTGAGGTTGTACCAGAACTTACCGGTAGTTTCACTAAAGTTTTTATGACAAGTATTACAAACATAGCGCTGTACTCCTTTGAGCTTACCATTAGCCTTAATTTTATTGCACTTACAATGAGGACAGCTTATGGCTTTACTCTGATTGCTATCAATCAGGGCTGAACCCTCAGTAGAGATCTCCAATAATGTGGAAACAATTTCTGATTGAACCAAAGCCGATGAACTAATGAAAAAATCTCTAAAATCTTCTGGTATCATTTCTCCGTTTTTATAAAGTAAAGATAAAACATATTCTAATTAGAACTTAGCCAATATTGTTAACATATCTGAATCCACTTCTTCATCCCTACTTTATTCGGTAAATCTTATATGAGTTAACATTAACATCAATAGTGTTAAAGATGTTTACCGACTTTTATTTACTTGAAATTAAAATCAAAATCTTAAACGTCGTTATGCTTAATTAAAAGCGTATACACCTTAAAATCAGTCCTATAAAAAATTAAAACACTAGTAAAAGAATATGAAAAATTAACCAAACCTGAATCTAAAATTATACTATCTGAAGGACAGATAGTAAAATAACAGTAAATATATGAAAATTATGGAAAGTACATTAAAAAAACAAAAAGCATACAAAAAATTAGGTTTTACTTACCTTGAAACGGCCGAAATCGTGGTCGCTCTAAATAAACTTTTAGCTAATTATATTGTACAATATCACAAATTACGAACATTTCATTGGAATGTAGAAGGAGGTGATTTTTTTGAATTGCACGAACAATTCGAAATAGAATACAACGAAGTAAAAGCACAAACCGACACCATAGCAGAAAGAATTAGAGTATTTGGATTAAAACCTAAATACACTTTACAACAGCATATAGGTCTAGCTAATATCAAGGAACTAGAAGATGACCTAGCTCCTTTGGACATGGTACAAGAAGTACTTAAAGATTTTAGAATATTACACGATTCATTATTAGATGTATTAAATGCAGCTTTAGATTCTGGAGATACAGTAACCGAAGAAATTGTTACCCAGTTTATGAGAAGGTTAGAAAAAAGACATTGGATGTTTACCGCTTGGTCTACGTCTTAAATACCAATACGTTTGAAAAACAACCTTTGAAAAATTATTAAATTCTTTAATCCGTAAAAAAACTAGATTAGTTCTAAGTAGTGTTCCGTAAGAGGATTCAATAATTTAGGCACAGTACTCTTTACAGGAATATAACATACTCAAACATCATTGCTGGAGTGCGTGCAGGAATCATTGCTGGTGCTTTTTTAGTACCTGGAATGAATTCTATTAAGATTATATATTGAAGTGATTTAAACTTTTTTCAATTCGTTATAAAAAGGTTATTTTGATATGGGATATGAATTTATCAAGCATTTAGAAATAAAATTATGATCTTATTAAGACATTCTTATTACCCTAAACACACATTCGAACAAAGTATATTTATCTTAAATTATATGATTTTTAATAAAAAGAGAGCTTTTTTTAAATAAAATTCGCTCGTTTTTATATTTTTTTATAAAAATTAAATTAAAAAATAGAATTTGTTTTTGTTAATTTCATTAACACATAAGTTTTATTTTTAACACTACTTATGTTAAATAATTCTTAATAAGGTTAAACCACGTTAAAGCACTTGACAAATTTATCTTAGAACTTATATTACTAGTGTATGATTGAGGAATCAATATTTTCTAAAAAAACATTTAATCTTTTCTGATGCAGTCCTGCATTTAGTTTTAGTTATTGACTTTCATACAAGCCTATTTAGAATTCAATAGTAAATAATTAGACAAAATTTTAAGTTTCAAAGTTTGACAATTATTATAATGATATTGCATTTTACATATCCATTTTTCAAAAAAATCAATTATTAATCGAAAAAAAAATATTTTGGATAACAATCGAAAAAGCTCTTTACTCATATTAACAGTTGTTTCAACTTTTGTTTTTATAATGGCTTTGATAACAACTTTTATATAAAGTTAAACACGAATTTATTCACACTAAAATCACTTAATTATGCAAATTTATTACAGATATCTCAAAATTTACTTTACCCCCTTTATTCAATTTTTAAAAGATTTACCGAGTGCCAGTAGGTATGCTATTCATAGATAAAATAATTTTTAAAAATTACCTCTCTAAATGAAATTTAAAAAAAGATTATTTAAATCATTAACTCTTTTAGTTACTGTATCAATCGCTTTATATGCATTAGCATTAGTACTGGTACTGTAGGTAGATACAACAACAAAAATTATTATGAAAAACAGAAATAATATTCAAAGGCCAGGACTTAGAAAAAAGTTTTTTGGAAGTAAGGCATATCTAAGAGGTATTCGAAAAAAAGTTAAGATCAATATGAAGCCCAAAAAAGCAATTACAATTTAATTAGGCTATAAATAGACGTGATTCTATGAAATAGAAATATTAAAAATTTAAATTATGAAAAAGAACAGATATATCAAGAAAGCCCTTTCTTGGGTCGAAAAAAAGCCTACAAAAATTGTGAAATCTATTGCTGAAGGTTATGAAGATCCAAAAGTCTTTACCAGCAAATCTACTAATGAAAAAATACGAGCAGATTTATCATTTACTACCTATGGTGGAGCTAAGCACTACTCTGATATTGCTTTAAAAAATAATAATGCTAAGAAATTAGTCGTAAAGTGGAAAGTTTTAAGTTTTATGGCTGGGATGAAACGAGGAAAACTTCATTTATTAGCTCCAAAAGGGCACAAAGCCTTCACCGAAAGACTAGTAGAGCGTCATAATATTAATGCACTGGTGCATACAATATAAATGTCTACACATCAACAAATTACATTATCAACCAAATAAAAACAAGAATTTATAATATATGCCCAATAAAAATGGAACATCCCAAACTAACAAAAACTCAAAAAAACTTCAAACTGAAATCAGTTATTGGAAAACCCAAAATGAAAAAAGGAAATGTACCAATTACTCAGAAATGTCTTATTGGGAAATCCTAAGCACAAATACAGCATTATGAGATTCTCGAAAGTTATATACTAAAGGCTATTTTGATAAATTGAAAAACAAAAACCCTATGTTTATATAAACATAGGGTTTTTGTTGGAAGTAAAATCATTCATTTCTAACCTGTGAATACCAATTGAGACTCAAAAGATTTTGACCATTTAGAAACTCTATCAATCGCAGGAATAAGAGTAGCGAATACTTCAAATTTTCTTGAGTACACCGAGGTATTACCTTGTAACTTACCCATTCTAATAGTCATTGGTGTTTTGACAGTGATATTTTCTTTATAAATTTCATTTACAAAAAAGCTCTATCTTGTATATCCCTTATCTGTTTTCTTACAACCTCAATATTTTTCAGTAAAGATCATTGTGCCAAGGCTAAAAGTTGAAATTTTTGTTAGCTCAAAAGCATTTTCTCGGCCTTCTGTCTTAATAACAATTGCTACAGGACCAAATAACTTCTTCACCAAAAGCAGACATTCCTTGCTTTACCTAGATTAGAATAGTATGCCTAAAAGGTTTTATTTCTTTTAATCTCCCTGTAGATGGATATTGAGTAATTACTGTGTTTGACTTTTTTTTATCTTATCAACTATAAAGGTATTTACCTTGGTGAAATGAGGTTAACGCTTTCCATTTAAATATTAATTCGTTTGCAAAAATCATTTCCGTTAACATCCATATGATTTGAGTTAAGCCAAACACTATTTTTTTTTGAAATTTGTAGTAAATAATTTTAAAAACATAAAAGACAATACAATGAGTAATGATAGTAACACATTTCTAGGAATTTTGGCAGGGACTGCTATAGGAGCCACTTTAGGAATTCTTTTTGCTCCTGACAAAGGCAGCAATACAAGAAAGCGAATTGCACAAGAAGCACAAACGACAAAAGATCATTTAGCAAAAGAAGCGTCAAATTTACAACACAAAATTGTAGACACAGTTTCTTCACAGAAAGAAACATTAGACACCAGGGTCGAATCTTTGGTATCCGATGTAAGTTATAAGGCAGATGATGTGATTACTACTCTTGAAAAAAAACTTAGAGAGTTAAAAGCAAGAAATAAAAAACTACAGAAATCATAATGGGAGTTTTTGATGCTATACATGAGACTTCTAATAAAGCCGTAGATAAAGGTGAATCTTATATAAAGATTTCTCAGAAATATTATAAACTGAAAGCATTTCAGCAGTTAGCAAGAGCATTTTCCTTTTTAAGCAAGTTAGCCATAATTGGCGGCTTGCTTTTTCTAGGACTGATCTTTCTTACAGTATCTGGAGCTATCTGGTTAGGGCAGTTCATTGGCAATTCATCATTAGCTTGCCTCCTAATGGCAGTAGCATTGTTTGTCGTTACAGGAATTGGATACCTTGCACGTAAACAAATTGATAAAAATATTATCAAAAAAATGTCTCAAGAATTTTTTGATTAAAACAAACCTATGGATAAGACATATACCTCTTTTAAAGAAATAGAACAAGACCTGAGAAAACTCAATTTGCAAAGGCAAATTAACCTTGAAGAAATAAAACTTTTGAAATCTGAATTTAAAGAAGATTTACAACCATATCAATGGGTTTCGACATTACTTAGTGCGGTGAAAAAATATGGAATCTTTTATCTGATCAAAAGATTGTTTAAATAATATTTTATGATACCCCCATCACTTCCCCAATAGGTAATTCGGTTCTGTTTCTAAAATCATTAGGGCTAATATCATACTTTTTTTTAAAAATTTTCGAGAAATAACTTCTACTACTAAATCCAATAGAATATACGATTTCTGAGATATTCATATCAGTTGTTCTTATTAAATCTCTTGCAGCTTCTAATCGCACATGGCGAATGTACTCTGTTACCGTCCTAGTATACAACAACTTAAATCCTTCCTGAAGCTTAGCTTGCGATAACCCAGTTTCTTCTGACAGTTGTTCTAAAGAATAATCTTTTGCTACGTCTTTAATAATTTTCTTTGCCAAATTTCTAATTAATTTTAATTCTCGTTTTAAAAGTGTTGTAGGTAATACTTTTTCTTTTATAGCACGATCATGTTGTTGGATATGTGTAGATAAAATTTGGTAGACCATACCTTCTATCTTTAAAATTCGTATCATCCCTTTTTGCTTTATTTTGCGCAAAGCTCCTATCTGATCTGCAAGTTTTAGATTAAACGTTCCGAAATAAGCGAAAGCTTTCTCATGATCCTCATCCATAAAAACCCGATACAGTTTTTCATTGAGCTGAGATACATTATTAAGCCTTTTTTTTAAATATTTTTTTCTGGCAATTTGTATTACATTAATTTCTAATTTTTCTCCCTTCGGGAAATAACCATAATTATATCCACCATCTCGACTGGTAACAATAACAGACTGAAACTGTTCTAAAGTATGTATTTCATTTTGGTATCCAAATCGATGTCCACAATGCCCTGTAAGACAATAGGTAAAATGAATAGGGTTATACTCTGAAGCATCCATAATCAACATAAACTCTTTATGAAATATAATATCATATTCTAACAAATTTACTCCCCAATCAAAAGTAATAAACCTAATTGATCCATGTGCATTAAGATTATTAACTATAAGTGTATACTCTCCCCACCGCTCCTCTATTTTCCCTCCTATAACATCTTGAATCTGCCTAACAGTTCCTTCTGTATCCTTAGCAGTGATATTAATTTCTATGGCGGTTGTTGATTTTGTTAACATTTTTTAAAATGATTGTGAATTTATTTTTGTTTAATTTTTTATCAAATATAATAAACAAAAATAAATTAATTATGTTCTGAAATCTAATATCTTGTTAAGATACATTAAAAAAAAAGTATTATTAAACTTAGAATCCTATAAAATCAAATAAAACTCCTAGTCTAGGAGTTTTATTTGATTTTATACTTGGATAGAGCTTTTAAATCGAGTCAAATTCATCTACAAAAAAGAAATCTTTATCTTCATTATTTACAAAATACACTCCTTCTCCAAAAATATACTCTACATTTTTCTTATCAACTATTACTTTAAAACCTCTATCTGTAGGCTTTAATTCGAAACTATCATTAGCGTCCTTGGTATAACGCAATACAATATATTTATCATAATCGCTATACATGTCATTATCTACATAAATTAACTTAGTGACTTGTTCTGGAGTGATTTTTCTATCTTGATTTAACTTTCCTTTATCAGCTTTTTCTAACACAACCTCAGATTTTGCAGTTTTATATACAGTCACTCGGTAAGGAATAGTTTTACCATCCTTTTTAAATTCATACGTTTTGGTGATTCGAGTTTTTAAAATTTCTTTATTAGCCTGGGCTACGGCTCCTGTAAGTGAAAAAGTTATTAGTAGTGTTATTACAAATTTAATTATCTTCATTTTGTAAGTTTTAAATGGTTATTATTTTTTGTTGTTTCTATGATTCTTTTATCAAACTAGTATCTAATTGGTCAGCTGTATTCTTATACCAAGCATTAAGCATCCAGCTTAGCTTCTCTAATTCTCTAATATAAGCTCCTATTATATCAATAGTACCTTCATCACCTGCTTCATTTGCGTGCGTTAACACTACCTTCATCTGAGTTAATAATTTTTTATGATCCTCTAATAATTCTTTGACCATCTCTGTATCTTTCATTAATGGTATAGTTTCTTCTACAGTAGCCATTTTTATATATTCCTTAAATTGGCTTATCGGGTGATGCTGTAATGTTAGAATACGCTCTGCGATTTCATCAATTTTTATTTTAGCATCATTATATAATTCTTCAAATTTATGATGAAGGTCAAAGAAATTTTTTCCTAAAATATTCCAGTGAAAACCTCTTAGTTTTTGATAATACAAATTATAATCTGCAAGTAGAATATTTAATTCTAATACAACTGGTAAAAGCTTTTTCTCATTCATATTCAAATAATTCATAGCAATTTTTTAAGATTAATTTTTTATTGAAATTGAACTAAAGAAGTAGTATTCCTTTTGTTCAATACAAAGATATCTCAAGTAAAACGGCTTCTTTTGCTCATTTACTATTTATCTTAACTCAATTGTCAATAGTGAAGGAAAAAGAAAAGTTTATTCTAATATAGGCTTCAAATTAATGTAGCGGTAATTAACTTCTCCAATATGTTGGTATTCGGTTTCACGGTCATGCAACTCGCCCCACCTGAAATTACGTTCGATTGTCTCTTCTTTATATTCTGACAGTAGATCTTCTGAAAGTAAAATATATTCTTCTATCGGAATTTTGTTTTTAAGCAGTCTATGGGCTATAATCACATCTTCACCCATTAATTTAATATTTTTACCAATAGGTACTGCACTTATTTGTTTTCCGTAATGAAGTATAATCTTTAAGCCCAAAATTTCAGGAATCTTATCCCCTCCTTTTTCATGCTTGTACTTTTTACGTAATATTTTTAATTGTTTATAAAATTCAGTGTAGAATAATTCACATTGATATACTAATTCGGTAAAGGTAGGTAACCGTCCGGTTTTATAAAACAGAATAGCATCACCTTCAATTTCTGAAACCCTGAGATCAAGTTTATTGGCGTAAATCACTTTATTGAGAAGTGACGGAATCACTTTTGAGCTTAGTTCTATATCTGTAGAACTCATAAAACGAGTAAATCCACTAATATCGGGGATACAAATCAATGTAGGTTCTGCTTCCATAATTGTATTATTTCATCGAAATTATTCTACTAAATCTAAGATACGTTTTAGATCTTGATTATTGTTAATATTTGTCTTTAAATCAATCTCAAGTGCCTTTATTTCATTAGATATGGCGGTTAGGTAATTTGTACAAACCTGTTTTGTGTTCCATATATATATCAAAGCAGACATTAATTCATAAGCTACCGCGCTATCTGTTTTTGCATACTCTCTTATAGGTTGCACTACAATTCTCATAAGTTCTTCTGCAGAAATTTTAGTATGAATTATCAAAATTTCACAACCCGAAATTTTTTCTAAAGTCTTAGGTTCAATCTTTAATGCTTGTGATAATAGCTGTCCGAGCTTTGAAATAGCGTTAATAGCTGTTCCTGGGTCATTTACTCCGGGCGATAATGCTTTTACAGCTACTTCGGTTAATTTAATCATCCCGCCAACACCACTATCATCTTCATGACGATTAGACAAAATATACATACAGAAATGTAACGATTCTATTTCATCTTCAGATAATGAATCTCTTACTCTTAGTATTGGTTCTCCTTCCCAGATGTGCTGATCTGCATAGGGCAAAATCTCAATTATGTTTTTTTGTTTTTTTAGTGAATTTTCTAATAAAGAAATATCAAATGATCTATAGTATCCGGTTTTACGGCTTGTAAGTAAGTCCCAATTATTGTTTAAAATAGTAGAGTTTGTAAAATCTTTATCTTTTTGCTGTTCTTTCTCTTCTTTCAATAACTTACTACTTCTGGCAAATATCCTGTTAATAATGTTGTGGATCTGTATCGCTTGTGAAATACTATGAATGAAATAAACGAATAGGCCTATGCATAAAGCGCCCAAACTGGCCGAGACCATAATAGAAAAACCAAAAGCATTTTTTGAAGGACCATAGGCACCCAAAGACATTAATAAAATAATAGTATATAATAAAGTACCTATATAAAATCCAAGAATAATCTGATGTCTTTTATTTGAAATTAATCCTGGTAGTAATCTGGGAGAAAAATTGGTAGATGCCTGATTTAGAACAACCATTACCATTGTAAAACTAAAAACGGTTAGAGATAAAATCCCTCCGAATAAAGTAGATAAAATGGTTCTTGCTGTTTCGTGATCTTGAACAATTAAGAAAGGGATTTTTTTCTTAAATGCATTTACTACTTCTAGATTTTCAATTAATAATAAAGTGACAGCCAGAAGTAAAAAAGCTACGCTAATCAACACTGGATAAAAGGCTATACTACTAAAAATAGTACTTTTTAATTTTTTCAAAAACTTTAGCGCAGTTTTCATAAATAACGACTATCTGTATTCTGGATTTTGAAAACTCCAACATGTACCATCATCCCATTTTTCTCGAGAATTACCATAAGAATTATACCCCTTATTAACTTTTAACATAGAAGCCAAATGAAGTAAATTATAAGTCATAAATGTAGTATTCCTATTGGTAAATTTATTGTTTTTAGCACCAGACTCTTTATCCAAATAACTTGGACCCGGCCCAGCCTCTCCAATCCATCCACAATCTGCTTGTGGTGGTATACTGTATCCCAAATGTTGCAATGCGTATAAAATACTCATCGCGCAATGTTTTATGCCGTCTTCGTTACCAGTAATCACACACCCCCCTACTCTACCATAATAAACATATTGTCCTTTTTTATTCGTTTCACCACTCATCCCATATAGCCGCTCAATTAATTTTGTTGCTACAGACGATTTTTCGCCTAGCCAAATTGGGGTACCTATAATAAGGATATCCGCATTCAACACTTTCTCATAAATATCAGGCCAGTCATCTTTTTCTTTTCTTTCTTTTTTCATATCCAGTATTAAGCCATAGGCTACATCATAATCTACTAACCGTAAATATTCTACTGCAACACTTTCAGATTCCATAATATTCATCGATACTTTCATCAACCCCTCGGTATGACTTTGTTGTGTAGAATCTTTTAATGTGCAATTAATATAAAGTGCTTTTAACCCTGAAAAATCTGGTTTATTTAAGTCTTCCATCTCATTTCTTTTAGAATTCTAAAAGAAATGATTTTAAATACAAAAACGGTGCTTAAATACTATTATTATTAACGCAATTCAAAATTTTAAGCTTAGAAATCAATACACAAAACCATTAGCAAAACAGTCAATCAAAATTGTATATGCGCACAACTTATCAAAATATCGCACTTACTTTTGTAATACACAAATAAGGGCTGCTTACAGTCTTAAAACGTATAAATATATATCATTAGAGCAAGTGTGATGTGTTATTATCAGGTAGCCCTTATAATTATTTAAAACAAAAAACTTTTTTATTATGAAAAATTTTATAGGATTACTGATGATTATCCTTTTAGTAAGTAGTTGTGATGTTCAACAAAAGAAAGAAACGAAGTTGCCTGATGTAGATGTAGATGTAGATGTAGATACCGAGGCAGGACAACTCCCAACATTTGATGTGGATTGGGCTGATGTTAATATAGGGACAAAAACTAAAAAAGTGATGATCCCAAAAATTGTAGTAGTCATGGAGGAAGAAGAAATTGAAGTACCTTATATTGATGTCGATATGCCCAATTCTGGAGAGAAAGAAGAATTAACAATAACTGTGGAAGCAGAAGTTACAGACAAAGAACATTCTATCGACATTAAAAAGATTATTGCAGCTAATGATAAATTATATGTCATTTCTGAATTAAAAGAACTAGATCAAGATCTGGGTGATAAAAAATTAAGAGTATCTGATCGTGTAATTCTTAATGCTCCCGATCTTAACGTAAAACATATTATTATAGGTAAAAAACCAGACAGAGTATTCAATGATCAATTCAAATATGTAAAAGACATTAATACTTTTAAATCAGGTTTAAAAAAACCTAAGGTGATTTTCACTAAATAATATATCTAATTCCAGATAGATATGGTTAGTTGACAAAATGGCCTCTTTAGATATTTGAAGAGGTCATTTTTATTCTAAAAACACAGTATCCAAAGCAGTATGGTCTACAAGTACTTTCATAACATTAATGGTAATCTTTTTGCAGTAAAAGATTCCAAAACTTTGATTGTGACTATAGTTTTTTTTTGAAAATTTAATGGATTTGGAAATTAGAACTAAACACAATATAAATATAAAAAAAATTCTAGAGATCTACAATATTGCTATGACTAGTATTAATAAGATATATATTGTAAATATCATATATACATCACTTATTAGTATCATCTTATGAAGATCAGTCTATAAAAGTATTTAGTAAAATTAATACTCATGATCAATTAGAGTATTATTTCACCAATTTAGAACATACTATTTTAAAACTATTAGAGAGTTCCACCCCAACATTTCTTAAAAACATTAAATAACTAAAATTAAAAAAATGAATGATAAACTAATCAACGCCTGGAATAAAATGTATGATAAACTAGAATCTTGGCTGGACTCTATTGTTGTAAACTTACCTAATATTTTGATCGCTAGTTTGGTATTCATTGTAGCACTTATCGCTTCAAAATACATTAGTAAACTTGCACGTAAAATACTTGACAGAAGTAGGCTTCAACCGTCAATGAAAAATCTGATTTCAAAATTTATTTCTATAGCAGTAGTTATTGTAGGATTATTTCTGATTTTAGGTATTCTTAATTTAGATAAAGCACTTAACACTATTCTTGCAGGTGCTGGGGTAGCTGGTCTTGCTGTTGGTTTGGCACTACAAGGAGCATTAGCCAATACCTACTCTGGAATTATTCTTTCCTATATCAAACATATCAAATTTGGAGACTGGATAAAAACCAACAATTTTGAAGGAGAGGTTATTGACATTGATCTACGTGCCGTTACTATTAAACAAGTAGATAATAATTTGGTATATATTCCAAATAAATTGGTAGTAGACAACCCAATTAAAAATTATTCAACTACTGCACAATCCCGTGTCATCCTAGAGTGTGGTGTTGGATATGAATCAGATTTACGATTTGTCGAAAAGCTCACAAAAGAAACCATAGTTTCTAATTTTGAAGCAGTACAGAAAAAGGATGATGTTTTGTTCTTATGGAGAGAATTTGGAGATAGTTCAATTAACTATGAACTTCGTTTTTGGATAAATTCTACCTCAGCTCTAGAAGTAGTTAAGGCCAAAAGTGAAACCATGATGTTAATGAAAGAAGCATATGATGAAAATAACATTAATATCCCATTCCCTATACGAACATTAGATTTCCCTGAAGGTTTTAAGTTGATAAAAGAGAAATCATAATATAACTATAAATAATAAAATTATAAGTGAAACGTATTAGCCCTAACATCATACGCCAGATATTTGTATTATTACTTATCTTCTTAATTGGTGGACTCATTTTTAGAGAAATCTTACCTTATCTTTCGGGTGTATTAGGAGCCATCACTATATATGTAATATTACATAGGTGGATGGTGAAATTAATAAAAAAAGGATGGCATCCAGATCTTGCTGCGATTACATTGATGACCGGCTCTTTTGTAGGTATATTAATGCCCGTTACTGGAACCTTATTTATGTTGGGTAATAAAATCGGTGATGTTACTAAAAACTCTAAAAGAATCGCTATTGCACTAAAAGGGCGTATAGATACCTGGGAAAACCAGCTAGGGTATGATATTAGTACTCAAATGGATCCAGATGCAATTGCTTCATGGGTTACAGAAAACTTACAAAAATTTGCTGGAGGTACATTTAATGTATTTATTTCTATCGGAATTATGTACTTTTTACTATACTACATGCTTACAAACCGAAGAAAATTAAGAGAATCTCTTTTTGATTATATACCTATTAACGAAGATAATTTAAAAATTATAAGTGATGAAAGCCAGAAAATGGTGCGATCTAATGCCATTGGCATCCCATTAGTTGCTATTATACAAGGAGTTGTAGCATTAATAGGTTTTTTGATTTTTAGTATAGAAGACCCTTTTTTTTGGTTTATCATTGTTACTGTAGGGTCAATGATCCCATTTATTGGTACATTGGTAGCAATATTATCAGTTTTTATAATTACACACTCTATGGGGCATACTTTTCAGGCATGGGGAATTTTAACCTATGGCCTACTAATTGTAGGTTCTTCTGATAATCTGGTTAGATTGTATATTTTAAAAAGATTAGACAACGTGCACCCTATAATTACATTATTAGGTGTTATCATTGGCGTACCATTATTTGGGTTTATTGGGCTAATTTTTGGCCCACTCTTAATTAGTTTATTTCATATTGTAGTTCAAATTTATAAATCTGAATATGGCAGGTCAGATTATACAGGTGAGGAAAAGTTATAAGCGAAAAATTATATTAAAACACTTCTATATAATAGAAAAATGATACTACTTTATTTACATTAAAACATTAATTACTAAAGACTAACAACAATGCAAACATTAAAATTTTTAATACCATATCTCATGTTATTAACCATAAGTTGTAGCTCGGTTGCTCAGAAAAAAGTTCCTACTGCAGTCGAAAAATCTTTTAAAGAAAAATATCCTGATGAAAATGATCCAGATTGGCATAAAGATAAAAATGGATATTATGAATCTAACTTTAAAATAAAAGGGAAACATTATCGTGCAGATTTTGACTCTTCTGGGAAATGGATCGAAACTGAAAGAAATATAAAAAAGAAAAAATTACCTAACGCTGTAAAAGAAAAAATTGAGCGAGATTTTGATGATTATAAAATCATAGAAATAGAAGAAGTTGATCATCATTTAAAAGGTAGATTTTATGATGTTGAATTTAAAATTAATGGAAAAAAACAAGATATTGAGTTTAATAAAAACGGAAAGATTATTAATTAATCTTATCTCAAGGTTTTATATCCCTAAAAAATTTATTTAATAACTAAGAAGTAAGTTTCTACGAATAGTTCATTAAATCATCAAAAAAAAACATGATTAATTAATAAAACCTATCCTTTTAATATACGATAAATTGCCCTTATAGGATATATATTTAAGCTATAAGTACCAAAAACTTCTGGTACTCATGGTTTAAGTACTCAAATACTAGATAATAACAATTCCTAATGTAACTATGTTTTCGGGATTATTATAATCGTTATAAGCTTATTTGTGTGTAAAAAACATTAATTTTTTGTCTACGAAACCATATTTCCTTTTTCTACATTACGAATCGCCTCCGCTTTTTTATAATGAACTCATTTCAACTCTTTTTAAATCATTTCAAAAGTTATATATATAAAGTTGTTAGTTACATAACTAACTCAAAAAACCTTCCAAATATCAGTATTTTTTTAATAAAATGTTAAAATAGTAAATGAGTTAATGTTTACTTCTTTTGAACAAAATAAAGCCTTAAAACATCAGTAATTTTATAATGTAATAACCGAGATATAAGTATAGAAATATGGGGCTTCATTTAATACTAATGTTCGTTAGTGGGTTTACATCTGGTATTATAGTCGTAATATCAAAAAGATCTTTTAAAAGAAAATCAGACAACAACTAAATTCTAACATACAAGGATAATTACCTAACCACACTAACATAATTAAGATGTTAAAGGGTACACATCTATAAAGAACTACCTATAATTTAAAACCTTAACATTATGAAAACATATACTGAAGAAGTAGGAAACAAGTTAAATAATTTATTAGAAAAGACATACGATGCAGAAAAAGGTTTCAAGAAGGCCTCAGAAAATGTAAATCATTCTTCTTTAAAAAACTACTTTAACCAAAAGGCTCAACAACGTTATGACTTTGGGCATGAATTAAAGACAGAAATTAAATCTTTTGGGCAAGAAATTGAAAAAGGAGGTAGTATTACCGGAAATTTACATAGAACTTGGATGGATATAAAATCGTTAGTTTCTGGAGACAATGAAGAAGCAATGCTAGAAGAAGCTATACGGGGTGAAGAAGCGTCAATAAAAGAATATAATGAAGTGCTCTCTGAAACTTCTCTGCCTCCAAGTACACAAGTTGTTTTAACAACACAAAAAAATAAAATCGTTAGTGGTTTGTCTGGTATAAGAACTTTAGAAGACCTAAAATAATATTTAACTTATCTCTATTTAAGTTATAATAAAAAAATTACCTGGGAAATTTATTTGTTTTCAAATTATAGATAAGTTTTCTGGGGATTTTTGTAAATAAAAGAAATCACAAGAATTAAGCGTAAAAAAACACTAAAAAACGCAAGAGTCTTAATGGGGGGCATTATGTAGTCTTTTTCTGTGTGGTTTCTTTTTTTATATGTGTTATTTTGTTGTACCAGTTTCTTGATGTATAAGTCAAAGAATAAGAGTATACAATAATTTCTTATAGTATAAAATACTAATCAAAGATATTGAGTATAGGGGACTAACACCTCATCATTTAGACTTATACTCTTTTGGGCTACAGTGATATTTTTTCTTAAATATTTTACAAAAATAACTTCTACTAGTTAACCCTATAGAATATACAATTTCTGAAATAGTTAAATCTGTCGTTTTAATGAGTTTTTCTGCTTTTTCTATTCGTACATTCCTAACAAAATCAGAAACGGTCCTTTCAAATATAAACTTAAAACCTTCTTGTAACTTTGCAGGAGAAAGTCCAGACTTTAGGCATAAGGTTTTAATACTGTGCTGCACCTCTGGATATTCTTTTATATAATCACTAACTTCAGAAATCAACTTCAACTCGTTTTTTAGAAGTCCGCTTGTATTAGATGTGTTTTCAATTTCAGCTTGAAACTGTTCAATATGCTTTGCAAGAACAAGATAATACCTTCCCTTTTGTGATAAAAATTCAGAAATTTCATTACTATGCTCGATTCCAAATAACAATTTTAATTGCTCAGCAATTTTCATGCTATAATTACCTAAATGAAAATGTTTTGATTTATTTCCTATCTCATACAATAAAACTTGAAGTTTTTTACCAAATGGGTTATCTTCTTTACTATATTTATCAAAGTACTTTTTCTTATTTACACAGATGATATTAAACTTCAAATGATCACCTTTTCTAATAATAATTTTGCTGACTAAACCTTTATCACTATGTACAACAGCGGTTTGAA
This sequence comes from Aquimarina sp. MAR_2010_214, assembly GCF_002846555.1. Classification (NCBI taxonomy): domain Bacteria; kingdom Pseudomonadati; phylum Bacteroidota; class Flavobacteriia; order Flavobacteriales; family Flavobacteriaceae; genus Aquimarina; species Aquimarina sp. MAR_2010_214. The sequence goes on along the minus strand of NZ_PJMS01000001.1, from coordinate 2,618,664 downwards.
ATTGTTCAATTTGTGTGATTTCTTCGAAAGTTTGAAATTGATGATAACAATAACCTTCTAAACAATACAAAAACTGAATAGATTCTGATGTAATAGAATCAATAGGAATCTCAATATCTTTATGTAGTTTCAAATTAAAATCGAACGTATGTAAACCACTTTGTAAATTCGTGTAACGTACTTGTCCGTTCCCTATCATTGGTTCTATAGTAAGCGTATGAATATCATAATCTATTGTAATATTTCCTTGAAGATGTTCTTTAAGAACATTTAACTCATAAGGAATGCCAAACAAATCATTCTCTATTTTACTCATAATGTTCTTTTTAATAATTAACAATTGACTATCAAACAGTTAAATCAGTCATCTAAGACAAAAATAATTAGTAAACACACAATTGTTTAACGTTTTTCGATATTTGCTTACCTCTATTGTGCTAATCAGCAAACAATTGTTAAATTTTAACGTTTAGCTTATTGAATGCGTTATTATTTAAATGATACGAGATAATTTAACCACGTTATTTTTATTTACTTGCATTATGTAATTCGGATATATGCATAAGAAAGTTTCAAATATTGCAGAGAGACAACTCATCGAAAAGGAGTTAGGTATTAAGTACAAATTCCCTAAGTTATACACCCCTAATTCTGTTATTGATGGCACTCAAGAAACAACATTATCTGTAATCACAATGGATCAACCAGATCATATATCATATGCAATTTGGGGACTTCTACCTTATAATTATGAGGGTGAATGGTCTGATTTTCAAAAAGCTTTAGATACCTTAAATGTTCCTAAAGAAAATTTAAATTCTAATGGAATTTTTGAAGAGCCTTATCATAAAAGACGTTGTAAAATTATTGTAACCGGCTTTTTTATATATCACTTACATAACGGTTCTCTTTATCCTTATTATGTATATCTAGAATCCAAAAAACCTTTTTATATAGCTGGGATTTATAATACACTAGATGACGGATTTATTACTTGCTCTATCCTTACGACAAAAGCTACAGGTATTGTAAACAAAATCCAAAATCTTAATGCTTCGATGCCTATATTTATTCCTGATAACTTAAGTAACATTTGGCTAGATTCACAAGCCGACATAAGGAAAATTAGTCATATTCTAGGTCTCGACAATACTCTAAAATTAAAAGCACACCCTATAGCCAAAGAGTTTTTTAAGAATAATATATCTTATGATTCCATGCTTGATCCTGTTTATTATCAAGGTATCCCTATACTATAATGTTATTCTGTATTACCTCCTTGTATTTCATCTTTCAAACAGCCAATATCGATTTTTAATGTCATCGGAATTATTCCATATTTTGGACCAAAACCTTCGGTTAAAAACTGTTCAAGATATTGTTGTGCTAATTTCATATTTTTAAAAATATAAGTTCCTCCAATAGTATTGGTTTCCTCGTTAATATAACAAAATAATGAAATTAACCCTTTTGTATTTTTCAATAGGTGTTTTCGCCTATCTAATAGTTTACAAATTTCTTCTGTAGGTAAATTTGATTTACACCTAAGATTAACAATTGCCTTTTTGTCCTGCATTTATATAGTTCTGATTAAGATTGGGGTAATTTTATCTTTTAGTCAAAACCCATAGCAATATACACCTATGGTTTTAAGCGAATTAAAATAAAAAAACAGATATATTTTAACCTAAAAAAGTAATTTATTGACGTCATTACTTTGTTTTGATCTTCTTTCTGTAATCTGTGGGTAGAATTCCATATCGTGCAAAAAAAATCTTAGAGAAGTAACTTCTGCTTTTAAAACCTATATTATATACTATTTCAGAAATAGAATCATCAGTATTTTTTATGAAGTCTCTAGATATTTCTAGTTTTAATTGCCTTATGTATTCATTTACCGATTTAGAATATAGAACTCTAAATCCAAGCTGTAATTTCTTAGGGCTCAAACTTACTTTTGTTGCCAAAGATTGTACTGATAATGATTCTGATATGTTATCAATAATATATCCTGATAAGTTATGAATCTTTTTGATATCTTCTTTTGAAAGTGACTCTGGCAATGCTAAACCATTTTCATAGTTATTATGTTCCAGCATCTGCATTGCTAAAATCAAATTGAGTTGCCCCTCGATCGAAAGTGTACGTACAATACCACTTTCATAACTTTCCTGTAATTGTTTAACTTGATCGGCTATCTTTAGATTATAATTACCATAATGTTTATATGGTGATATTTCATTTTCTTCCTTAAAAGCAGAAAATAAACTCTTGCTTAGATATGATAAATTATTATTCTTTTTTTTGGTATACTCACCTGGTAAGACATAAATAAAATTAACCTTGATAGCTGTGGTTTTTGAAAAAACATAAGTCTCTTTAGAGAATTTATTAGTAGATATTATTATATTTTGATAGCGTTCAAAAGTATATGGTTTTTCCCCTGTATTATTCGTATAATCGAGTTTACCTTCAGATATAAAAATGAATTCTATGGGATTGGATTTTTCAATAGTGAATACAATTTTAGTATCTTGAACAAAACTAACATCATAGTCAACCAAAGAAACTCCCCAATCAAAGGCAATACTGCGTACAATTCCTTTTCCTAGTTCATTATCAAACTCTAAAACATATTCTCCCCATTGATCGGTTAATTCACCTTTCAAATGAATATTTAATTGTTCTAAAATCTCTGCACCATCTATGCTATGTATCTCAATTTTTTGCATTCTGTTTCTAAATTCTTTGCCGTATTTTTTGTTTTGAGCAAAGGAATTAGATTTAGAGTAAACAGATTAACAATTTTGAAACATATAATAACACTTTTGATTAGTTTAATATTTTTTAAATAGTGAAATTCTACAGATAAAAAGAATTCTATTAAATATTTTATTAACCTTAACCGTTTTATGCTGATCTGGTATTATTTTTTTTATTTCGTACTTGATTTAAGTATTGTTTTGGAGTAACTCCAAAACGTTTCTTAAATAATTTAGTAAAATAACTTCTGGAGTTGATCCCTACTTTGTAAGTAATCTCGGTAATGTTAAGGTTCGAAGATTCAAGTAAGTCCTTAGCGGTATCTATTCTATAGTTTTTAATATATTCATTTACCGATGTTTTATAGAGTTGTTTAAAGCCATTTTGCAATGTGTTTTGATTCAGCCCCACGCGTTTTGCAATATCTACTATATTACCAATACTGTCAATCTCTTCTCTAATTATAGATACAGCATCTTCTATACTCTCAATAGTAGCTTGCCGTAGAATCAATCTTTTATCTGGTTCGTTAAGGTCATCAAGGTACTGTTGTAGTTGATGAGTTAATATCTCATAAGCCTTACCTTCGAGGTATACTTGCCGCATAAAACCAGTCAACTCACATTCTGTGAATTCTGAAATAAATTTAGAAATCTCAAGACTATAATAATTCTTATAGTAAAATTGATTGATCCCATTTACATCTCTGAACAATTCAATAAGATCCTCATTCATATTAGGTAAAAATAACTCTATTTTTTCTTCAAATAGTTTTCTATTGATTTCAATACTAAAAATACAAATAGGGGTATTAGCTGGAGTTTTAAAAACGTGATTGTTTTTAGAAGTACTAGAAATCATTACATTCTCAAGCCTACGCACCTCGTGAAATTCTTCGTTATTTTCAAACTTATGATAAAAACCAGATTCCCGATTGAACATAATTTTTAAAGGATGAATAATTCCTTTCTCCAATTGATAATTAAACTCTTTTTTTAGCAAATAATCCGTTTCGACAATACCAACTCCAAAATCAAACTGATAAGATTTCATATATCCCGAACCATATTCCTCTGGTAGTCTTACACAATATTCGTGGTTAGAATTTTCATAATCTATACCTAGACTATTAGCCAAATCAATAACTACATTTTTCACAAGACAATCCTGTACTTTGATTTTTTTCTTCATTTATTTTAAGTATTGTTTGGCATTTTTTATAAAGGTAGTTCTAATTTAATCAATTCAGACAAAAAACACATGATATGCTGTAATGGAGTTAACAATCTTAGTGATACAGTTAATAGACTAATTAGTATTTTAAGAAATTTACATTGTAAAGATTTGATAATCAAATCGCTCTTAAACATAGAGCCATTACTAATTAAAAACAATCATTATGTTACGTTACACTATTATCTTTGTTATTCTAGCTATTGTTGCAGGAGTATTTGGTTTTGGTGGTATTGCAGCAGGAGCTGCCAGTATTGCTAAAATTTTATTTTTCATATTTATAGTACTATTTATTTTATCTCTCATATTTGGTAAAAGATTCAAAGCATAACAAATTATAAATAAACATCATGAAAAAAGTATTATTATCATTTGCAGCAATTTGTATAATAGCTGCAACTACAATAAGTTGTAGAGAAAAGAAAACTACCGGAGAAAAAGTAGAAGATGCAGTAGAAGAAGTGGGTGATGCAGTAGAAGATGGAGCAGAAGAAGTTAAAGATGCTGTCGAAGATGCAACGGATGACAATTAATCATAATAAGGTAAAAACAGTTTTACAAACAGGTAATTCGTAAGTAATTACCTGTTTGCACTAAATCACTAATAGATTCTTAGCTATGTTAAGATTTAAAAAAAGCGTTTTTATAAAACTAAATATAGAAAAGTAGCAACACTTGTTATATTTTTCTTTTTTTCTTAATGCACTTTTACTTTATTGCCATTTTTAAGATCATAAATTATAGATTAATGGAATCAAATTTTGGTGCCAACGAAAATAAATACTTAGAAATTTACAAAAGGAAAGGTTATACTTCAGACTACATATTAGATCAAGGTAAACTCATTGATGTTTCAGATTCGAAAGAATTTAAACCAAATGAAGTATTTGTAATCGCAAGATATCTCTTTGAAGGTGCTAAAAATCCTGAAAACACCTCTATATTATTTGTTCTAAAAACCATTGATGGATCAAGAGGAACTTTTATTTTAAATAATAATTCTATAGAAAACTCAAATCCGACTATATTTTTCAACGAAATTCCTGAAGAAAATGTTTCAGATAAAGATAATCTTCTCTAAATATTAATAACCCATATTTATTAACCAATCATTTCTCTCAATTCAAGTTTTATAGTATTATTTTTTTTAGTTTAGAAACTCTTTTGAATCAATTCAGAATTTAAAAATCTAGGTTTCTCACAAATTGTGCGTTAGTCAAATTGTTTTAAGAAGTATTAATTGATACTAAATCTTTCTTCACTAAATCAATCATATTTGAAAAAAACACCTATTAACCTGTTCCGGTTGTAAACTAGAATGATTTTATATGAAGTGGTATAAACTTTTTTGATTCTGGCGAAAAATAGTTGTTTTTTGGTCAATTGTCCCGAGTACTCGGGATTGCACTTCATAGCAGCGCTACGAAGTAAGAAAAAGACAAAAATTGAGTAAAAAAGAGCATTTTTATAGCGAATTGAAAAAAGTTTAAATCACTTCTATGTTTAAATGCCCCCCTTAACTTATTAATTTTTACTTTTAATAAAATTATATTATTACATTTAGTTTTAGTAATCCAATACAAACAGTAACTTATTCAGAATTAGACGTAAAATTCAATTCACCTTAAAGAAAAATCAATATGATCATTATAATTAGCCTATATTGTATTCTAACTATACTATCAATTTTACACATCATTCTTTACGGTTCAAGACCTATCAAATCATTAAGCTGGCTTCTAATTGTCCTTATCTTCCCTTTTATTGGGATAGTGTTATACATTGTTTTTGGTATCAATCGCAGAAGGTTAAAGTTCTTCAAATTAAAACAAACCGTAAGAAGACGTTTATATGACAATACGTATCGAGGCAAATCTGTAAAAGAGCAACAGGTTCACTTTAAAAATAAGAAAAACCAAAAACTATCAAAATTATTACGAAGTAGCTCCAATTTTGTTGCTCAACCTGCAAATGAAGTCGTTGTATTACAGAATGGAAAGGAAACTTTTGATACTATTTTTGAAGCTTTACAAAAAGCAGAGAAATTTATACATCTACAATACTATATTTTTGAAGAAGGAGAATTATTTGATAAACTATACTCTCTATTAAAAGAAAAACTAAAAAATAATGTCGAAGTAAGAATTCTATATGATGCCATAGGTAGCTACGCTCTTCGTAAAAAAGCTATTAAAAAACTTAAAGATATAGGGGCAAATGTATATCCAATAATGCCATTACATTTTGGAAGTTTTTTATTTACTTTAAATTATCGAAATCATAGAAAAATTATCATTATAGATGGTAGAATTGGCTTTACTGGAGGTGTTAACATCTCGGACAAATATATTAGCCCTAAATCAGAACTAGGCATTTGGGATGATACACATTTGTATTTAAATGGTCCGGCCGTAGATAGCCTACATCGAGTATTTATAAAAGATTATTATTTCGCAAGTAACGAAGAGTTATTACTAACCAATAATTACCTCCCCGAAATTGAAAAACAAGGAGATGTAGTGGTACAGATTGTAGCTGGTGGACCTGATGCAGACCATCCCTCGATTATGCAGCAATACATTACGATGATTAATCTCGCAGAGGAATACATTTATATTTCTAACCCTTATTTTATTCCAAACAATGCGATGCTAGAAGCCCTTAGAATAGCAGCACTAAGTGGAGTAAACATTAAATTATTAGTGCCAAAAAAATCAGACTCCTGGTTAGCAAAATATAGTATGCTATCATTTTTTGAAGAATTATTGTTTTTAGGGATCGAAATCTACCAACAAAAAGATGATTTCTTGCACAGTAAAGTAATTATTATGGATGGTGAAATTGCATCGGTGGGTTCGGGAAATTTTGATCATCGAAGTTTTGAGCATAATTTTGAAACCAATGCTTTAATTTATGATTCCCAAATCGCAGAAAGTATCTGCACAGACTTTATTGCTGATTGTAAAGAGAGTGTTTTATTAAATTATGAAACCTATAAAAAAAGATCATTAAAACGAAAACTATCCGAGGGTATCGCACGTTTTTTTAGCCCTTTATTATAATTAAGGCAAGTATTCCCCGATTTCTTAAAACTTGTTAAACCTTATCTTTATTGCCTAATGAGTCAAAAACAGTGTTAAATGGGTTAATTCATACTAGGAGTTAAAAGTAATTTTGGATAAACAAAAATTATAATCAAAACTCAAAAAAGATGAAAAAAACAATTCTATTTTTTAGTATTATTTTATGTAGTGCTACTACCATAGCGCAGGATTCTGACAAACAAATACAATTAGGAGTTCGCGGAGGAGTTAACTTTACTACTATAACAGGTGATGATTTCGAAAGTCCTAAATCTCGAACCAGTTTTTATGCAGGCTTGGTTGCAGAAAGCTTTATCTCTGATAGGTTTTCTTTACAAGGAGAGGCATTTTATTCTGGGCAGGGATTTGATATTGAAGAAACACTACTCACTCCAAAGGCAGAATTTCAGATTGATTATATCCAAGTTCCTATTCTGGCCAAAATTTATCTAATTGAAGGGTTAAACATACACGCAGGGCCACAGTTTGGTTTTAAGATCAATGAAGAGGTGGATACTGACCCTACAGGAGATGGTGGTGATTTCAACACTGATCAAATCAAAGATTTTGATTTTCAACTAGCCGCAGGAGCAGAGTTTAAATTAACTAATGGATTTTTTATTCAGGCAAGATACACTTACGGGTTTTCTGAGATAGTTGAAGATACTGATGCGCATAATTCAGTATTCTCTACTGGTATTGGATTTATGTTTTAGGAAATTTAAACCACTTCATACTATAAAAATAATTAGACCTACCGATTTGGTAGGTCTTTTTTTGTAGTTCAGAATCTCAGAAGGGTTAAACAATATATGATTAGAGTTAACTAATCGGTGAGATTGGTATTAACTTCAAGCATCAACTATAGATATTATAAAATGAAACAAATACTTTTACCTCTGATCGCCACAATTTTGTTTTGTATAAATTCATTTGCCCAGGATCGCCCTTTACAATCTGCATTATTGGGTTTTAAAGGAGGTGTTAACTTTGCGACAGTAAGTGCTAAGAATATTGATAACCCAGAGTTTATAATCGATTTTTATGTTGGATTTGCTATAGAGGCTATGCTTACTGAAAAATTTGGATTCCAGATAGAAACGGTTTATTCAAGACAAGGATTTGAATTTGAGCAATCACCCACGACAAAGCAAGGAGTTCTAAAAATAGGATACATACAAGTACCTGTTTTGGCAAAAGCCTATTTATTTGAAGGTTTTAATATACAAGGAGGTCTACAACTAGGATTCAAGGTTCATGAAAAAGCTAGCATTGATCTAGTAAGAAGTCAACTCGATTTAAACACAAATACTAGTAACAGATTTGATTTTCAATTAGTTTCTGGTATAGAATATAAATTTAAAAATGGTTTTTTTATACAAGCTCGATATAGTTATGGTTTCTCAGAAATTATCGATGATTCAGAAATACACAATTCTGTGTTATCAGCTGGTGTCGGATTTATGTTTTATTAAATTTATATCTTAAATTTCAACCCTGCCCTAAGATATAAACTATTTTGATCGTTTATAGTCAATATATCCTCCTGATTATCGTTACGTAATCGTATATTATTTATAATTGTAAATCCTGTATAGGCATATAACGCCAAATGATCGGTAAGGTATCTTTCATATCCAAGTCCCGAGAGTACTATGGTCATAGAAATGTTATTAGCTATTTTCTCTTCTGAGGTTGCTATGTCTATAAAACTTCGATTGTTCTGAATGTTAGCAAAAAAACCATCTAACGTAATAAAGCCTTGTATAAAGTTTTTCTCTTTAAAACAATATTTAATGTTAGATTTTGGAACTCCTAAAACAAAGGACCAATTAGGACGAAAATTTCTATAATAATTTATAAAAGGCAAAGGAAAAGGTCTACCCGCAGTAGTAGAAAAACGCATTCCCAGAATCAATCTCCATGGTTTATCTACAAGGGGATCTTCCTTTTTATTTTTCACAAAGTATATAGAACCGGTAAACAATACATCTTCAGTATCTATTCTATTCATTTCAAAATTAGAAGCAACAATAGCTCCTACCTCTAAAGCAAAACGCCAATCATTTTTTAATTTAAAAGTATATGCTAAATTCCCTTCAAAAGAACTAAATCGTTCTAAATCGTTGGTGTCAAAATTAGTGTCATCCCTGTATATAAAGTTTACATTACGATATTCAATTCCTGGCACCAAATAACTCCCTTGATCGTTTAACTTGATTGGGTACTTTATGAATGCTCTAAGTCTCCTAAAGGAATTATCACTATTACGCTGCGGAAAATAAGTATATTCTAACCTTGCAAGATCAGATACCTGAGCCTGAATAGTAGTTGTATAAATTAGCATGGTAAGAAATAGAATAAACTTATAAAACATATATTATTTTTTAAAATTTAAATGCAAAAGAAAATGAAAATCTAGCTCCATCCTCTCCTGTAAATAGATTAAAGGTTCCACTCATCGCATTAACACTATTGATCCAAAATCCTCCGCCATAATCGCTATGCCATTTATCTGATGTATCATTATCAGATAACCATACTCTACCTGTATCTGCACCAGCAAATACACCTACTTGCAATGGTAAAATTTTGGTTTTAAATTGCTTAAAACTGTATCGAATATCTGCACTACCGGCTAGTGAAGATTGCCCTGTAAAACGCTCTGTTCTATATCCTCTTAATAGATGATCGGCTCCTAGCTGCGCTGCTTGATAAAATTCATAGTTTTCTCCTATATTAAATTGTCCTTGTGCTGCAGTTTTTAAAACCAGTTTACGGTTTCGAGTTAGCGCATTATAAAATCCTAGATAAGGTCTGATATATCCAAAAGTTCTATCGGTCTCTTCAACATTCATTCTTCCTCCTACATTGACTTCAAACTTCATTCCGCGTGTTGGATTTACTACTACATCATAACTCTCGTATCGATAAGTTCCATCTAATCCAGCAAACCATTTACGATCAAAGGTTTCAGGATCTTGTAGATTTGCTTCCTGAGTTATAAAACGATCAGGAGTATCGTCTACTTTTATACCTTCGATAGAACCTTTGTATTCAAAATAACTACCTAAACGTCCATTTTTAACTACTCCCAGTGACGCTCCATAGGTGCTTAATTTTACTCTATTAAAATCAAAATCCAATTCATCTTGATTATTTTCAGTCTCGTTTCCGAAACCAAAAAAGTTTGCAGCAAAATTTGGGCTGGTGTATGTTGCATCAATCAATAGATTATAATCCCCTAGTATACCAGCAAACTCTCCTCGATATCCCAGATCAAAACCTTGCGTGGCAAAATAATATCCACCTGAAATGCTATGACTGCTTGAAAAAGGATTACGATGAAAACCATTAATCGTATATACTGCCATTGGTCCTATACGAATACCATCGTCTGGATTAAAGCCAATAACTGGTAATACTGAAGAAGTAGTTATTACACCTTCATTTTTATCAAAATTATTGATTTGATAATTATCAGTAAATCGAATTTTGGCTCCTCTTTTTTTCTCTATCGTATTTGGTTTGCTTTTATGGTCATATACAGTAATTTTACGTCCTTTTTTGAATCTATAAATATCATTATTTTGTCCTCCAATAATATTGATTCTAATTGGATTATCTGCTTTTCCACTCGATTCAAAGACATCATCATCATCCAACCCATAAATCCAGATTTCTTTAGTGTCTTTTTTATCAAAGGTCTTATCGCTTACTATAGTTCCTTTTTCTCCATCTTTGATTCTAGAAACTGTTATTCTAGTTTTTCCTTTTTTCATACGTTCTATATGAATGAGATCATCCTTATCTGTTCCTGTAACGATGGCTAAACTGGTAAGGTAATTATAGTACCGATCTGCTATATCAACTATATTTTGTCGTCTTCCTCTTAAATTTCTCTTTATAGTATTCAAGTCTTCTCCTTTTGCTTCAGAAGGAATATTTTGAAAAGCATTTTCTATAGCTATATCTGTGAGGTTTTCTTGTATAAATTTTGCCTGCTTTAACCATTCTTCTCTACCGCTATTCCGAATGAGTGTACGATCCAACCTTGTAGCAGATGCATTTATCCACTTTACGTCTTTTAATTCATCATCATACACCTGAAATTGATTTGCAAATCCCATAAGACCTCTCAATGTACCTAAGAAGCCTCCATCAAAATTAGAGAATGCCTGATCTCGATCTCTGGGAATAGGTTTGAAAATATGATCTCCATTCTCTAGTTCATATTCAGCCCATCGCCATTGGTCCTGATGACGATCCCAATCGCCTATCAACATATCAAAAACTCTAGCTCGTATATAAGCAGATTCATCAATTTTATATTTTTCATCTCTACGCAGCCTTTCGTAAACATCTGATGTACTTTCTATATCATCAGGTTTTCCAAAAGAAACTAGATCCTTATGATTTTCTTCTGGTCGTTCCTCAATCATATATAATTCATCACCGTGTTCGCTATTATATTTTCCCAATGCCTGCTGCTTTGGCACGTAATATACTTTTGGATTGGTATGAAAAACACCTACTGCATCAGATAACTCTGGAATAACCGTAAATATATAAGGGTGCGCAGCTGTATAAAAATCGAGCAAAATATCTTCTGAAATAGTATTCTCAAGGGATTCTTCTACATAATTATTCTGAAAAACTGTAGATTGTAAAAACTTGACACCACTTTTCTTCAGTGCTCGCATATTATATTGCTTACCTTCTTTACTCTGAAGCCGTAAAGATCTAGTTTGATGCCCTCCACCTTTTCTCACCACTTCTAACCCACCATAAAGTGTATCTAAAATGGCTACTTTAGCCTGAATTTTCTTTCCGTATAAATCCCTATAATGATCACCCCAAATACTTTCATAAAATTCAGTTTTATCAGTACCTTCTTTTTCATACACAGAAGCTGCAATAGTTTGCTGTTTTACTTCAGGAATTACGCTCACATCGTACTCTGGAATTTCTTTATAAATTTCTTTCCTGAAAAGTAGTTTAGGCTCATTATTTTCACTTCCATAGTATGAAGCCCAAGAAGAACCATCTTTATAGACATCTAGTCTCACAAAGCCTTGACCTCCATATGCAAAAAGTCCATCATTACTTAAGGTAGCATACGAATTTTTGGCTCCTGCCCCACTAACTATCTGTTTGATTCCTTTGTGCTCTATATACTGTAAGGAGTGTTCGTGACCTGAAGCAAAAATAATTCGTTCTGATCCTTTGGCAAGTGTTTCTAATCGTCGCACCAGGGATTTATACTGTTTATTTTGGTTGTCCTGGGTAGATATTGCTCCTGCAGTACGGATTTGCATTGCCAATGATCCTAAAACTGGTACAGGTACTTTTTTTTGTGATGGATATAAGTGTTTAACGGGTGCATATTTACCACCATGTACTCCGTTAGTATATAATGGGTGATGTAAGGCAAAAAGAATTGTTTTATCCTGATTTTTCTTAAATTCACTTTCAACTTCAAGAAACATAGCTTCTCTGGTTTTGATTTCGGGACAGTTATCATTAATCGTCGGATGTTTATCCCAATCCTCAAGATACCATTGTGAGTCTAAAATAATGAGTTGGATATTATCTGTAATTTCAATGCTTTCTAATGCGCAACCTTTTGATGGTCTAAATACCTTTTTATCCTTCAATTTCTTCTCAAAGTACTTTTCTTCACGCTCCAATCCTTTCAAGCCTTCATTATACCAATCGTGATTTCCCGGTATAAAATATACTTGCCCATCAAAATTATTAACAGCACCAATCTGAGCATCTAATCTATGCTCCGCCAGTTTTCGATCTTTTTCATCTTTTTTTGGCATCCCATCTGGGTAAATATTATCGCCAAGAAAGATGGTGTAATTTCCTTTTTGTTTATGATCTTCTAAATATTTTTCTAAGGCTATTAGTGCCGGAGTACTTTGGCCAGGCTTTGCATATCCGGCATCACCAATTAGATAAAAAGTTTTTTCTATTTCATTTCCTTTGGGTATAACAGATTCATCAAAAGGTTCTCTGTATTTTGGTTCATAAAGCGCGCAACCTGAAACTAAAACAGTAAGTATCGTAAGTGCTATGTATTTGTAGTTCATATATAGATCGTTTTTAGTTTGAAATATTTTCTGAAACAAAAGTTTCCCACTCGGCAAACTTCTCTTCAGACATCACGCGTTCCATTTTTACTTGCCCACCTTTCTTCTTTTGTGCTCCGCTCCATTCTGAAAAAGTTGATGATGGAACAGTAGTCACCTTTATTCCTTTTAATGCTTTATTCCTGGCAACTTTGTAATTTTTATTAGCTTTTTTAAGTACCTCATCGAGCGTTTCTGCTAATATGTTATTTTCTACTGAAGTTTCTGTGCCCAAATACCAATGGTGATGAAACTCATCATTAATTCGAGTCGCCGCCAGTGTAAATTCTGGGACTTCGATATCAAATTTTTCTTCTATTTGGCGTAAAGCGGTATTCATTTTATTTACCGATAATTGCGAGCCTACAACATTTAGAAAAAACTTAGTACGCCCGGTAATTCTGATTTCAGCTCTCGCTACATCAGTAAATTCTATAGTATCCCCAATGATATACCTCCATGCACCAGAAACGGTACTCATTAATAAAACATAATCTTGATCGGTTTCTACTTCTGCTAATGTGATAGAAGGCGCATCCTGTTTTAAAGAACCATCTTGGTTGATATATTCTGGTTGAAAAGGAACGAATTCGAAGTAAATACCGTTATCCGTAATCAACTTCATCGCATCGGTTTCAGGACGTTCTTGATACGCTATAAATCCCTCTGAAGCGAGATATGTGTCAATTACTGTAATCGGATGTTCTAATAAGCTATTAAAACTTTTCTCATAAGGTGCAAAAGCTACTCCTCCAGAAGTATATACTTGCAAATTTGGCCAAATGTCATGTATGGTTTCTGCGTTATGATACTCAATAACTTTCTGAAGCATTAGTTCCATCCAAGATGGGATACCACTTAATGCCCCTATATCCCAATCTTTTGCTTTTTCCGCAATACGCTGCACACGTTTATCCCAATCATCGATTTTAGCAATATCACGACCAGGTTTATAATACCCTTCAAACCAAAAAGGAATATTGCTGGCACTAATACCGCTAATCTCACCTTCGAGATGTCCATCTTTTTCTTTTAAATCAGTAGAACTCCCTAACATCATAATTTCTTTTTCAAAAAAGGAGGCGGATAGGTCAAATTTTGACAAAGCTTCTACCTGTTTGATTCCTGCTTTTCGAATGGCTTCGATCATATCATTGGTTACAGGAATACGCTTACTTTTTTTACCTGTAGTCCCTGAACTAAGCGCAAAATAATCAGGTGAGCCTGGCCAGGTAACATCTTCTTCTCCTGCGATTACTTTATACCACCATTGTTCCTTTAACTGATGATAGTCGAAATAAGGCACTTTATCTGCGTATGTTTTTTGTATGTTTTCTGATTCGAGAATTTTGCTAAACTCATATGTTGTACCAAAAGCTGTATTAGAAGCTATTTTTAATAGCATCTCCAATACTTTTTGTTGCGCTTCAATATGATTAGACTCTGAAGTTAGCGCACTTTTTAAATCAATTGCGCTTTTTATTATTGATCCTATGATTTCCATTTTCCTTTTATTTTAAAATGATTGGCTCTACTACTTTTTCTGCAAGGTCTATTTCGGCAAAAGCGACAATAAATGCAACTACCGAAAGAATAATTCCTATGGTAAATACTATGTATGTAATCTTAAGCAGCGCATATTTTTTCTTTAACACCAAACCTAATAAATAAAGGTCCTTAGTAAGCATTTTATAAACGTATGATTTGTCATTGATAACTTCATCAATCGCTTCTTGATATCGATCGTAAGACATTTTGAAAAAATTTCCGAAGAATAGTAAATTCACTTTACGATTTGTTACCTGTTCCTTGGTAAACTCACCCCCGGTCACTTTGGGTTGAGTAGACATTATAGAAAGAATAATTGCCGCTACACTAAAAAGCACCAGTATTAAACTAGGAATCATTAAGTGCCTATTGGATGGTGCATCTAATTTTGGAATCAAATTGGCAAGCGCCAATGAAATGATTATTGCATTTACGGAAAGTAAAATGTTTGCTTTTGTATCTGCAATATCACTTAGTTTAATATGATTTCGTAACGTAACCCGAAACAGCGTTTGTATCCCTCTCTCTGGGCTTTCATGTTTGTATTTGGCTTTTAATTTTGCTTTAAGATCCTCTTTCTGTCGCTTTTTCTTATTTTTCTTCTGCTTTTTAAGAAGATTCAATAAGTTTTTATTTTTTTCTGGCTCCCATTTTTCGACTGCATATCGAGTATAATATCGATGCTGTTCAGAAAATAGTTTTACGTTTTCTGCTCTCCATTCCTTTCCGGAGAGTTTTGATACTCCTTGAAGTGTTAGCTCTTGGTGTAGTAGTTCACTAACTTCAGTAAAATAATCCTTAGCTAAGTGGGAACTGTCAGCATCTTTAATAATTTCTTCGAGAATAGTATTTGGTTCTTTGTCAAATTTTGTAGCTAGAATACAGTTTTGTATAATGTCAATTTTCTTTTCGCTTATCTTATTATCCGACAAAAATTTCATCGCTATTTTTGCACTTTCTTTTTCATGATTTTCTGATCCATGAATGTATCCTGCATCGTGAAACCAAGCTGCTATTTGTAGGACTTCTGAGTCTTTATCGCTAATATCAGATTTTTTAATAATTTCTTGCGTACTTTCAACAACTCTTTGTGTGTGCAGGAAATTATGATACAAATATGTTTTGGGTAATTTATCTTTAAAGAGTTCAAATATGTAATTTTCCGCTTTTTCCAGTATAGCTTTCATTTGTATTCTTTTTTAGTTGAATAATAGTTAGTTGAGTGTATTCAAAATCTTGATTAGTTTACTTCTTGTTCTTTTACTAAAAGTAATATTTCATCAGGGGACAGATATAATCGCCTAATACGTGCTTTATATTTTTCTGATAAGGAACTATGGTTAAGAATAAATTTTTTTGTTGCCAAAATGTAATCTTTCATAGCATGTGTTATCGCATAAGTATCTGCAATACGTTCTGCCTCTCTAATATAATTTGAAGAAATCGAATATTGTATACCAAATAGAATCAGATTTAAACTACTTTTTGTGTGATAATCCATAATATGACCTAATTCGTGACCTAACCAACCTATTAATACATTTTCTGGGATATCTTTGATAGGTAGTTGCATACCATCAATTTTGAAGATCTTACTCATCAAAATTATATAAGCTCTTTTCTCTCTTGATTTGAAGATTGAAGAGAATTTTGGTTGCGCTTTCATAAATGATTTTTTTAAAGAAGACTTAAATTTAAACTCAATTGAAACTTCTTCTAATTCGGGATAATGTGATAGTGCAGTTCTGGCTTCATTAATAATGATTTCGGGAATAATTTTATTTTTAAATTGTATCGTATCGAATGATGCCATAGTATGATATATAGTCCCTGTATAGAGACTGAAAATTAGAATAGTTTTAAAAATTTGTGAATATTGCATTATATTATCGCCAATATAGATTAGATTCTCTAAAGGCATTAATGCATATGATAGAAAGGGTAACTCTTTTGATGGATAAAGATAAGTTTAGACTTAAAAACGTATTTTTTTGAAGATGAAGTGATTTAAACTTTTTTCCAATTCGCTATAAAAATGCTCTTTTTTTATTCAATTTTCGTCTTTTTATTACTCAGTAGCGCTGCTATGAAGTAAGAAAACACTTCAATTGATCAAAAAAGTTTAAATCACTTCAATAATAAAATCGCTTAAGTTGTTATTATTCAATAAATCAAATCTCAGGCAACTCAGAAACGGCATTCTTATCATCTAATAAACCAAGTGATTTTAAATAACGCTCTGTCATTAACATACTAGAATGTCTACACATTTTTTGGATTTTGCGGATATCTTTTTCTTTTTGATACCAATTAACCACAGCAGTATGTTTAAAACCATATAAGGTATAATCACTACCAAACTCAAAATGATCTTTTACTTTTCTAAAATGTTTACCAGTATAGTTTTCTCCCATTTTGATAGAAGAAGGAGCTTGGTTTGCACTAAATAAATAATCATCAGAACTATAATTTTCAAGGTTCATTTCTAAAATAACTCTTTTTAAACCTGGAACAATAGGTAATACATCTCTTTTCTTTGTTTTACTAGTTTCTCCAGAAACCCAGATCAAGTCTTTCTCTAGGTCGATATCCTGAACTTTTAAACGACGGATCTCAGAAGGTCTCATAAATGAATAGTACACAAAACAAATAATCTTCCAGAGATACGGATCGTTTTCTAATGTATACTCTTTAATATCTGCTATTTGTTTATCAGTAAAAGGTTTGTTTTTACTTCCATAATTATTTGGTAGTTTTTCTATTTTATCAAACGGATTTTTACCTTCGACCCATTCTTGTTTAAGGCATAAATTATAGAAAGTCTTAAGTACCCCAAGTGTATTATTGTAGGTTTTAGCACTATTCTTTCTGTGAGAAAGTAGATAGAAAAAATATTCCTGTATTAATTGATAGTCCAATTCTCCAACCCAAACATTATCAACTCCCCTACCCTCTAGCCAATTTAAAAAGCGTTCTAGAGTATTAGAATAAAAACCTATTCCTCGTTTGTAAAGTTTCTTAGCCTTTTTTATCTCAATAAATCTATTTACGGCTTCTCTTACTGAAAAAATGGTTTGTGTAGATGTATTTTCATTCTCACCTATATCTCTTGATACTTTCTTTCGGTCTATATGATATCCCTCTACAAGAAGTTTGTTAATTTCTTTTATACGATCTTTTGCAAATGCTAACTCTTCTTCATCTGACTTATATTTCTTAGGTATATAAAGTCTTTTTCTTACTAAATCATTCTTCTGAACATCCCATACATAATACATTATGTAGTTGCCTTTTGCAGCTTTAGATTTAATTAAACGAGCTTTTTTAAACTTATGCATATCTTCGTATGTATACTTTGGTACTAATCCAAATATACTAAAAACTGACGACTTTACTGACGACCCCTGACATGAAGAAGAAACACACCCTCTGCTATCTACTGAAAACAAAGGGTTTTTCTGTGTCGGGATGACAGGATTTGAACCTGCGACCACACGGCCCCCAGCCGTGTACGCTAACCGGACTGCGCCACATCCCGAAAATTAGATTGCAAATATAATAATCTTGAAGCTAAATCGACGACTTTTTATCTCATTACAAAATTTTTATCATTTTAAACGATTTTAATAGATAAAATAACCCTGGTAACCTGAGTTCGAGCTAAGCTAAAATGTTATAAAAAGCGTCAATTCGAGTGGTTTTTCAGAATGAAATGGAGAAAAGCTGTATCGAGAATAGCTTTTTTAGATAGAAAATCACTATTCTCGATACAATCTTCTAGCCTGTACTGAGCTATGTCGAAGTATCAGATCGAATTGACGTGATTTTCTTACGTCGAACTCAGGTTGGTAATTACTGATCCGCTAATAATAAGAGATATCCCTAAGACTTCTATAACACTATCTGGAGTAATATTCTCAAATTAAAAGATAACAGTACTATGCTTTCAGAACAGACTGTTGTTACAGAATGGAAAGGTGGAAAAATTTACAAAGAATGATATTATCATGGGTAATAGTATACCTCCACACCTATATCAAACCTTTTTATGTCTGGCATAAAAAGGGTTTTCACTAGTTTTTAAAACAAGGATAAAAAAAATCTTTACTTTATACTTTAATATGGTCTTATTTTAAATGATTTGTCTATATTTGCACCCTCAAAAGGGAAATATACACCTCGGGGTGTAGCGTAGCCCGGTTATCGCGCCGCGTTTGGGACGCGGAGGTCGCAGGTTCGAATCCTGCCACCCCGACCAATACAAACCGTTCATTTTCAATAGGAAATGAACGGTTTTTTTTAGTTCTACACGTCAAGGTTCAGCAGTAAAGTCGTCAATTTCAGCTTTGAAATAGTACATATACACCCTTTCTTTTTTACTTTTTCTACATTAAAAAATAGAATTGTAACTACAACTATATTCAGATTATTTTGTCTTGACTAAACAAAAAACATTTTAATTTACTCATGCACGATTTCAAAGCTGAAATGGTACTATCAAGAATTAAAGCTAGAATATAGACTTATAATCTCCCAAGTCATAAAAGCAAGGTATTTGAGAGAAGATGAGCAGAACCATTTCGTTATTGATACTACTGAAGATATGTAAGACAAGTTAAAGTGAAACACTCAAAAGAACTACTATACCGCCTAAAAATACATGTCAAAACTTCTGTTAAAGACCTATAAGGTTACCGACATGAATTTACAAGAATTCAATTATAATTTCACAATCAAGTCCTAGAAATATCCAAGAGGACACATTCTTGTTTCAATACAATACAAATACCTATAAATCAACTAAATACATCATTTCTACAATTATCAATGCTATCATAAAATAGAGCCTAAAATATTAAAATAATAGGGTAAACTGTTTTTTAATTGTTGTGAATATAATCATTCATTTTAAAAAATAATTAACTCTTTAAATCTATAAAAATGAACAAAAAACTATTGACAAAAGTTCTATTGGCTAGTATAATCTTTATACTGGGTTTACAAGTAGAATCATACGCACAAACAAAAGAAAAACCAGAAAAAACAGAAATAAAACAAGAAACCGAAGAGTTCTACACCAAAGAAGAACTAGAAGAGCTTAAAGCTTTACAAAAAGAATTAGAAGCAATAGCCTTAAGAGAAAAAGAGGAAGCCTTAAGATTAGCAAAAATACACGGCTGGGAAATTAGAATAAAAAAAGCAGACGGTACTTTTATAGAGCTTCAAAAAGTAGTAGATGGAAAACCTATTTACAATACTACTAATGGTATTAAAACTACTAAATCAACAAGAATAAATCATTTACAATCAGGCGGTTCTCTAGGATTGAATCTTATGGGGCAAGGGATGACAGCCTATGTTTGGGACGCAGGAAAAGTACGTACTACACACCAGGAGTTTGATGGAGCGGGAGGTAACAACCGTGTCTCTATGATAGATGATAAAGCTTCTGAATTGGATGATCACGCACAGCATGTAACAGGAATCATTGTAGCCTCAGGGGTGGAAGCAAAAGCAAAAGGTGTAGCTCCTCATATCAAGGCAAAAATTTCGGATTGGAATAATGATGAGGCAGAAGTAACAAAGCAGTCTATGAAGGGTATGCTAGTTTCTAACCACTCATATAATACGAAACTTAGAAATAATAAAACTGGAGCAGTGGATATACCTCTATATTATTTTGGGGGGTATATTGATGAATCGAGCAGATGGGATAATATTATGTTTAAAGCCTCAAAATACTTAATGGTAGTTTCCGCGGATAATTCTGGTTCGGATAATACCGCAAATAAAAACCCAAATAGTGGTTTTGGGTTTGACAAATTAGTAAGTCATTCGACAGCTAAAAATAATTTACTAGTTGCTAATGCTCAAGATGTACATGTTGATGAAAACGGTAATTTCATTTCTGCTATAATAGATAGTAGTAGTAGTCAAGGTCCTACAGACGATTTTAGAATTAAACCGGATATTACTGCAGTAGGTCATAAGGTTTATTCAACTATTTCAAGTAATAATAAAGCATATGGAGAAAAAACAGGAACTTCAATGGCTGCACCAAGTGTAACAGGGTCGTTATTATTGTTACAACAGCATCATAAAAATGTTCATAAAAAGTATATGAAGGCAGCCACCCTAAAAGGCTTGGCTTTACATACCGCAGATGATGCCGGAGTTAAGGGGCCTGATGCTATTTTTGGCTGGGGAGTATTAAATGCAAGAAAGGCAGCACAAACCATTACCCAAAAAGGAAAAGAAGCAAGAATTGAAGAACTAAAATTAAAACAAGGGCAAACCTATAAAATTACCGTTACCTCAGATGGAACAAATCCGTTATTAGCTTCTATCTCCTGGGCCGATAGACCAGGAATTGCAACTAAAGTAATTAACTCCAGAACACCTGTTTTAGTAAATGATCTAGATCTAAGAATTTCTAAAAATAGCACCACTTACTTGCCATACAAATTAACAGGAGCAACAACCAACGCTAAAACAGATAATAATGTAGACCCTTTTGAAAGGATAGCTGTTAATGGTGCCTCAGGAACCTATACCATTACGGTTACTCATAAAGGAACATTAACTGGGGGGGATCAAAATTTTTCTTTAATTATTACTGGTATTAATGATGATGCATCAAAAACTTGTAATGCAGTCATACCGAAAAAAGTATCTACATCTAGTATAACCACTTCCTCAGTTTTAGTAAATTGGGATAAAGTTTTAGGAGAGTTATATAATGTTAGATATCGTAAAGTAGGAACTCCCTTATGGAAGACAAAAACAGCGACAGATAGCCCTAATTATTTTGAAATTAAAGGCTTATCGGCTTTAACCAGATATGAAGTGCAAGTACAAAGTAAATGTGCTTCTGAAAATTCCGCATATAGTACTTCAGTTAATTTTACCACCTACTGTGAGTCCAAAGCAACCAACGGGAAAGACCAGTATATCAGTAAAGTAGTATTAAATACTATAAACAATCCTTCTACCGACACAAAAGGATATTCAGACTATACATCTATTTCAACAAAATTAACAAAAGAAGCTACTAATACTATTACTATTACCCCTAAAAGTACTGCTTCTGAAGCTGGATATGGGGTTTGGATTGATTATAACCAAGATGGAAAGTTTGAAGATACAGAAAAAGTGTTTACTAAACTTAAGTCAAAAGATGCTCAAGTAAGTAGAACCTTTATAGTGCTTCCGTCAGCAAAAATCGGTACTACAAAAATGCGTGTGGTATTAAAGAAAAATGGAACACCAACAGCTTGTGAAACCTTTGCAGAAGGTGAAGTAGAAGATTATACCGTTACTATTGTACCAAAAGATACTATACCCCCTACCACTCCTAAGAATCTTAAAGTGGGTGATGATATATCAAAAACAGGTTTTGACCTTTTATGGGAACCTTCTATAGATAATATAAAGGGAGAAGTTAAGTATCAAGTAATTGAGAATGGAAGCATAATTATAGATACTGTAAAAAAGACTTCTATTAATTTAACAAATCCAACGGACAAATCTAACACATATACTATAAAAGCTATAGATAATTCTGGAAATATTTCTGCAGCTAGTAATGCGGTAACAGTAAAAACTAGAGCTAGTGATTATTGTACCGCAAAAGCAACTAGTAAAGATAAACTGTATATTAAAAAAGTTGAGTTAGGTTGTATTAATACCTTTTCTATCGCAGGAACGGGATATATAGATCAAACTAAATACAGTTTAACCGATGTCATAAAAGGAGAATCTAATAAAATTACGATTACTCCTAATCATACCCGTTATAAATTAGGATATGGAGTTTGGATTGACTATAATAAAGATGGAAAGTTTGAAGATACAGAAAAAGTATGGAGCATGAATCCATCTAAGGTAGCAAAAGCTATTGGAAATTTTACCATACCTTCAACAGTAGAAGATGGTAAAACAAGAATGCGTGTGGTATTAAAGAGAGAAGCCGCACCAAATGTTTGTGAAACTTTTGCAGAAGGTGAAGTAGAAGATCATACCATTTATATTATTACAACAGATACTAAATCCCCTACAACTCCTAGTAATGTTACAGCATCTAATGTAACACAAACAAGTGCTAGGGTTTCTTGGTCAACTTCTATAGATAATATTGGAGTAACTGAATATGAAATACTTAGTGGAGAAACAATTCTAAGCACTACAACGAATGCCTACTCTGCTATTACTGGTTTAAAATCAAATACCCCTTACACATTAACTGTAAGAGCTAAAGATAAAGCAGGTAATGTTTCTGCCACAAGTAATACGGTAACATTTACAACCTATTGTGCTTCTAAAGCAACGAATGCAACAAATCAGTATATTCAAAAAGTAGTATTGGGTAGTATTGACAACCCTTCTACTGGCGGAGACGGATATTCAGATCACACATCAATTGCAACGAACTTAGCTATAGGAATTGCTAACAAAATTACTATTACTCCTAAAAATACTGCTTCTAAAGCAGGATATGGGATTTGGATTGATTATAACCAAGATGGTGATTTTGACGATACAGATGAAAAAGTTTGGACTAAGACATCTAAAGATGTTCAAGTAAGCAGAACTTTTACAGTACCGCCATCGGTAAAAATTGGTCGTACAAGAATGCGTGTTATTTTAAAGAACGGCGATGCACCAACAACTGCTTGTGGAACTATTGCAGCAGGTGAAGTAGAAGAGTATACGGTTAATATTGTTTCAAAATTTACCGAGACTGAATCTCCAACAGTCCCTGGTAACGTAACAGTGTCCAACATATCACAAACAAGTGGTAAACTTAATTGGGAGGCTTCTAAAGATAATCGTGGAGTAGCTGAATACGAAATATTTCGAGATGGAAAACTTATCCATAAAACAAGGGAGACTTCTTATACTATTAATGGTTTAACACCAAAAACTTCATATACTTTGGCTGTATTAGCGAAAGATGCTGCAGGAAATACTTCTCTTAAAAGCAAAGCGGTGACATTTAAAACGCATTGTATTGCTAAAGCAACAAATGCAACAAATCAATACATCAAAAAAGTAGAATTAGGTACTATTGATCACTACTCAACCAGTGACGGTGGATACTCTGACTATACATCAATTTCAACGAAGTTGGCAAAAGGAGCAACTAACACCATTGCCATTACTCCTAAAAACACTACTTCAGATGCATGGTATGCGGTTTGGATTGATTATAACAGAGATGGAAAATTTGAAGAAAGAGAAAAAGTTTGGAACAAAGCTAAATCAAAAGAAGCTAAAGTTAGCGGAACTTTTACAGTATCTTCAACAGCAAAATTAGGTAAAACAACAATGCGTGTTGTCTTACAGAATAATGGAACACTGACGGCTTGTGGAACTTTTGCAGAAGGGGAAGTAGAAGATTATACCGTTACTATTGTTAAAGAAGGTGTAGATGTTACACCGCATACAGCTATTCGTGATCTTAAAGTATTTTATGTGACACAAACAAGTGTTAAACTTGTATGGACAAAACCTGCTGCCTCAGAAGGTTCTATAGAATATGTGACAGCTCATCTATCAAAAAGTTTTACCTATGGTACTATAGAAACTTCTGCTCCGCAGAATTCTATGATATTAACCGGTTTAGAACCGAACACTGAACATACAGTAAATATTACCGTTGAAGATGCTGCAGGAAATACATCTAAACTAAGTAATACGGTAACATTTACAACGCTTTGTAAATCTAAAGCAACCAATGGAAAAGATCAGTATATCAGCAAAGTAGTATTGGGTAATATTGACAACACTTCTACTGACACAGAGGGGTACTCAGATTACGCAACATCTGAAATAATTGGAACGAATCTAGCTAAAGAAACAGCTAACACTATAACCATTACTCCTAAGAGTACTACTTCTGATGCATGGTATGCGGTTTGGATTGATTATGACAGAAATGGGAAGTTTGAAGAAACAGAAAAAGTCTTGACTAAAAATAAATCAAAAGAAGCCTCAGCTAGCGATACTTTTACTATACCTGTAACTGTAGAAAATGGTTCTGCAACAATGCGTGTTGCGATAAGTAATAAAAAAATAAATAATGCTTGTAGTTCTTTTGAAAAAGGTGAAGTAGAAGATTATACAATTAACATCGTTCCAAAAGGTAGTGATGTTACACCGCATACAGCTCCTACTAATCTTACAGCATCTAATCGAACACAAACTGGTGTTAAACTTTCTTGGGATGCTTATTCAAATGGTGGTCGAATAGAAAGTATAAAACTTGATATAGATCCAAAAGGCTATAAATTTAAACCAGAGAGTATATCTCAGACTTCTGCTGTGTTGATTGATTTAAAACCAAACACTACTTATACGGTATCTTTAAGAGTTATAGATGAAGCAGGAAATCTGTCTAAAAAAAGTAATACAGTAACGTTTACAACTTATTGTGAGTCTAAAGCAACCAATGGAAAAGAACAGTATATCAGCAAAGTAGTATTGGGTAATATTGACAACACTTCTACTGAAACAGGGGGGTACTCAGATTACGTAACATCTGAAACAATTAGAACTAATCTAGCTAAAGAAAAGGCTAACACTATAACCATTACTCCTAAGAGTACTACTTCTGATGCATGGTATGCGGTTTGGATTGATTATGACAGAAATGGGAAGTTTGAAGAAACAGAAAAAGTCTTGACTAAAAATAAATCTAAAGAAGCTCAAGTTAACGGAACTTTTACAATATCTTCATCGGCAAAAACTGGTGCTACAAGAATGCGTGTTGTTTTAAATAACAAGAAAGCACCAACAACGGCTTGTGAAACTTTTGAAGAAGGAGAAGTAGAAGATTATACAATTAACATCGTTCCAAAAGGTAGTGATGTTACACCTCCTAAGCCTGCTAGCAATGTTAAGGTATCTTATATAACATTAACAAGTGCCACTCTTACTTATGATGATATTCAAAAAACTAATAAAGATATAGGTGGGATTAAAGTTTTCAATACTAGCGACTCAAAACGAATTGATACCAAGGATAGGTTCTATAAGAGTCTTAAGATGATTAATTTAAAACCAAACACTACATATACAGTAGAGGTATATCTTAACGATAAAGCAGGAAATTTTTCTAAACCAAGTAATCCAGTAACATTTACAACGCTTTGTGTCTCTAAAGCAACCAATGGAAAAGATCAGTATATCAACAAAGTAGTATTGGGTAGTATTAATAAAACTTCTACTGGCGGAGACGGATATTCAGACTATACATCAATTTCAACTAGGGTAACAAAAGGAGATTCTAATACAATTACCATTACTCCTAAAAGTATTACTTCTGAAGCTGGATATGGGGTTTGGATTGATTATGATCAAAATGGAAAGTTTGATAATGGAGAAAAAGTTTGGACTGAGGCATCTAAAGAAGCTCAAGTTAGCGGAACTTTTATAGTACCTTCATCGGCAAAAACTGGTGCTACAAGAATGCGTGTTGTTTTAAACAATAAAGAAAAACCAAAAACGGCTTGTGGAACTTTTGAAGAAGGAGAAGTAGAAGATTATACAATTAATATTATTCCTGTAGCTCCTAGTAATCTTGTAGTAACTAATATAACACAAACAGGTGCTAAATTTTCCTGGGATGCTTCTGAACATGATATTGAAAATATTCGATATAGCCTATATGATAATAAAATAAAAAAACGTGTAGGTCCTTTTACAACGAATACTTTTAATAATATTACTGGATTAAAACCGAATACTACGTATGCATTAATTGTATATGCTATTGATAATTCAGGAAATTTTTCCGAAGATAGTAATACGGTAACATTTAAAACGCTTTGTGAGTCTAAAGCAATCAATGCAAAAGATCAGTATATTCAAAAAGTAGTATTGGGTGGTATTGACAACTCTTCTACCAACGGAAAAGGATATGTAGACTACACATCAATTTCAACGAAGTTGGCAAAAGAAGCTGTTAACACCATTACCATTACTCCTAAAATCAGTGCTTCTAAAGCGGTATATGGAGTTTGGATCGATTATAATCAAGATGGAAATTTTGATGATGAAGGAGAAAAAGTGTGGACTGAGGCATCTAAAGAAGCTAAAGTTAGTGGAACTTTTATAGTACCTTCATCAGTAAAAACTGGTGCTACAAGAATGCGTGTTGTTTTAAATAACAAGGAAAAACCAACAGATGATGCTTGTGGAACTTTTGAAGAAGGAGAAGTAGAAGATTATACTGTAATTATTGTTCCAAAAGATACTGAACTTCCTACAGCTCCTACTAACCTTGCTGTGTCCGATATATTAAAAACAGGTGCTACTATTTCTTGGAGTGCTTCTAAAGATAATTTTAGAGTAACTCAGTACGAAGTGTTTAACGGAGAAACCAGTTTAGGTTCTACAACAAGCACCACTTATAAGGTACCTAATTTGAAACCAAATACTACGTATACAGTTAATGTAAAAGCTAAAGATAATTCAGGAAATGTTTCTAAAGCAAGTAAAGCGGTAACATTTAAAACTCAAGATGCTCCTTATTGTGTTTCTAAAGGAAATAGCTCTCTTTTTAATACCATAAAATATGTTTCTTTTGGAGGAATTACAAGCACTGAAAGTTATGGATCTGGTTATAGTGATTTTACAGCAAAAATTGCTACTGTAACTAAAGGAAATACTCATAATATTCGTATAAAATCAGAGTCTTTTACTAATAGTGCCGATAAATACTCTTTGGGAGTTTGGATTGACTTTAATAAAAATAGAATTTTTGAGTCTAATGAAAAAGTAGTAAACGTTACCTCTGATAATGGTAATATGAATGTTAAGAATGATATTGCAGTTCCATTGGACGCTATATTAGGTAAAACAAGAATGCGTATCATATTTAAATCAGGAGGTAAGCAAACTGCTTGTGAAACTTTTGAAGAAGGTGAAGTAGAAGATTATACAGTTACTATTATTGATAGTCCAACTTCTACTAATCGCACAGCTCTTACCAATCGCTTAGCTTTTTCTAATGTAAATACTCAAACTTTTGGTAATGAAGTAATGGTTTATCCTAACCCTGCATCAGACTATATTAAAGTTAAATTAAGAAATGCTAAAGCAGAGAACTTAACGTATAGAATTATAAATATTTTTGGGCAGGTTGTTAAACAAGGGAAATTAAATGGAGGTAACATTTCTATTACTGATATTAAACCTGCAACTTATATATTAGAAGTAGATAATGGACAAAAACCAATAAGAACCAGATTTGTTAAGAAATAACCCTTTACCCCTCTTAACTAAACTATATTTAACCCGAGCTTTATGCTCGGGTTTTTTATTTCTAATTATTTTAAAGGTTTTAAACTGATTTTCACAGTTAACTCAATATAACAAAAAAGATAAATAAAATTATAGAGGTCAGTATATAAATACTTAACTTGGAGATCAATAAATATATAGTTTTATGAATGTTTTTAAGGGTCAAAATCTTCTAGAGTTCTCTGATCGGTTCAAAACCGATGAAGATTGCAAGGAATACCTAGCTTCAATGAAGTCAGAAATGGATTATAAGTGTTTGAGATGTAATCATACAGCTTGCCAAGTTCGTAAGGATTTTTCGAGGCAATGTAACATATGTGGTCACATCGAATCGGCTACTGCTAATACACTTTTCCATAAGGTAAAGTTTGGAGTAAGAAAAGCATTTTTTATTTGCTTTGAGATGTCCACGACCACTAAAAGTTTATCTGCAAGCTATATGGGTGTGCGCTATGGCGTAACAGAAAAGACAGCCAGACTTTTTATGTTGAAAGTTAGGGAGGCTATGGGTTCAGGTGGGAATAATCCAATGGATGGTGATGTTCACGTTGACGAATTTGTTTTGGGTGGTAGAGATCAAGGCAAAACAGGCAGAAGCTATGACGGTAAGAAAAAGAAGGCTGTAACAGCGGTTCAGCTTACAGAAGACGGTAAAGTTAAGAGGATGTACGCTATGAAAATAAATGATTTTTCAGCGCAATCACTACAATACATATTTGTTAATCATATTAGCCGAGAGGCTAATGTCACAACTGACCAATGGAGAGGATATAGACCTATTTCAAAGGCATACAATATAACTCAACTACCCAGTAATAGGGGATTGAATTTTAAAGCACTTCATACGATGATACACCAAGTTAAATCTTGGATTAGGACAACCTATTCTTGGGTAAGTGATGAGAATCTCAATAGATATTTTAATGAGTTTTGTTTTAGGATAAACAGATCTCAAAGTAAAGCTACGATCTTCAATAACTTAATAACAAAAATGGTACAAGGAGATAAAATATATCACAAAGAATTAATAAGTAACTAACTACTGACCTCTATAAAATTAATTAGCATCAACAAATCAAGACCGTTGCTAGGTGTTTTACCAAAAAGAGTGTGAGATATCGATCTAAAAAATGACAACTATTATTTGCTAGTTTAAATCTCTCCGAAACCAGAAAGAGTCCCACTGTTTCAGCAGGACTCTTTTGAGTATTACACAAGTTAAAGTTTTTGGATCAAAAGTAAATAACACTGAGAAAAAAAATATTTTCGTCACCAATAATTTCAACTATCGTATACTCCTTACATAGGTTAAATTAGTTTTTGATAAGCTGCTCCGTTGTTATTTCGCCATCTATATCTACTTTAATAAAATACACCCCTTTACTAAGATTGGTTAGCTCAATTGACGTATTTGATTGAATAGTTGTAGAAGGCAATGCTTCACGCCCTAAAGCATCAAAAATTGTGATTCTTGCATCTTTACCATCGAATTTTAACTTAATCTGATTAGTAAAAGGATTGGGGTAAACCACTAATTTTGGTTTATTTCTCCTACTATCGTTTGATTTGATCGTTTCTAATACCTTATTATCAATACTAATAATTTTAAGCCAGTTTATATTCCATCCTCCGGTTAACGCTTTAATTGCTATTTGTTGCTGTCCAGCATTTAGACTAACAGCGTGAGATACTGTGGTCCAATTTTGCCACCCTCCTGTATTGGGTACAGAACGGGTTCCAAAAACAGGAGTGCCTCCTGCTTGCTCTAATTGGATCTTTCCGTTGTTATTTGGACTTGCCACTCTATATTCAACAGTATATGATCCGCTTACAGGAATAGTAACATCCCATACTAACCAATCTCCTGTATCAATCCACCCTATATTAAGTCCCCCTTCAGAACAGGTTTCAGTTTGCGTTCCGGATTCTACAACATTGTTTTCTGCTTCAATAACCTGACTATATTCTCCACTTGTTTTAGATATAATTATAGAACTCATTTCATCATTCCAATTACCATCATTCGTTAAACAATCGTCATCAGAAGTTTTTACCAAGCTAGCTCCACTAAAATTATCATCCCAATACAATGTTGCCTTGTACCCTGATTGTACCTGTAAAGAAGATACTTTATCATTGGCCATTCCTAATGCTTCTAGCTGCGCTCTTGTATAACTTCCTTCAGAAAGACCTACTGAAAACCCACTATATGAACAATCCAAAAATAAAGTTACTTTTCCGATAGTAGGATCAGGATTAGAACTTCCATAAAGACCACCAAGTGTAATTTTTATATTTCTAGGATTTGGAGTATGTATTGTAGCAGACTGATTATAAACATCATCATAAGCAAAAGTATACGTTTGGCTCTCGAAACTAATATCGGTTTGATGAAAAAATTTAGAATACCAATTATATGGCCATGTTTTATAATACTTAGAAGTATCTCCAAAATCTTGTAATACTCCCGAAGGTACATTTAAATCCACAGCATGTCTCGTAATTGCGGCAACCATTTGTGATTGTACTACCAAATCCCACCGCTCTCCTGATGCCATAACTCCACTTCCTTCCATAGCCTCTATCGTAGTTGGCTTACCGGGAATTATTGCTACTTGACCATCACTCTCTCTATTAAATACAAATCGATTTCCATTTTGCACTTTTCCTTTCCATGTGCCGGCATCTGATGTAAATACAAGTTCCTGATTAACATACTTAGACCAAATATCATTAATATAACCATCCATGAAGTTTTTGGGAAATGTTTCTACTTTAGTAGGAAAATGAATAGTTCCTTCATTGGTATTTAGTAAACTTTTATATTCATTAGGAGCCGATGCTTGCCACTGGGTTAAAATATCATTGTGTTTTTTTAATTCTCCTACTTTTTTATAAAAATTGTCTCCCCAAACTTCAAGACCCATAGGATATTGATAAGAATCTACTCTTGACGTATTACACCATAGGCCAATATCATTATAAGTTAATTCGATTAATTCAAATTTAATTCCTTGATTTGGATCTGTTGGGTTGGCCAGGTTTGGAGCAGAATATCCGCTAGGAGCACCCGAGTGACCAAAAAAGTAAAGATATAATTGACTTTTAAATGAAATCATAATCCTACACCCTGCTATTTTAGGAATATTGATAGTTTTGTTTGGGATATCACTCAATTTTCTAAAACAGTTAGCATATAATCCATTATTTCCCGGCCCTTGATTCCCATCAATCACAGGTCCTTGAACTGTATTGTTAGCGCGATCCATACGATTAACCTGGCCCGTTGCTGGATCTACCCATACATGACCATCTGTAATACCAACTACTGCTACAAAAACCTCGTTATCAGGATATTCTGAATTGTTAGTAATTTCATAGGGTAATGTTTGTGCTTGGGTTACTGAAACTAGAAGCATTATTAAACCAATAAAGAGGATATTGGTTGTTCCATTGTTAAATTTAGTTCTCATTTTGTTAAGTTTAAAGTTTGTAGTAATTCAAAAGATTTTAAACCTAGTATCATTGTTGTATAAGTACTGGTTATCTTTGAGTAGCCAAGTTTTAGAATTGTGATTGTTTGATTACAGTTTTAAAACATGGTTTGTATAAATTATTCTTTAATTATACGCTTTGTTTCTTTAATTCCTTCTTTTTCTATAGTGACCATATATAATCCCTTATCTAGATTAGAAAGATCAATAGATTTACCTGACTCAATAGTTTTTAAAGCCATTACTATACGCCCTAAAGCATCAAAAATAGTAACATTTGCATGGCTTTTATCAAACTTAAATTGGATTGATTTTGTAAAAGGGTTTGGATATATTCTAGTTGTATTTATTTCTTTTACTCCTTTGATAAGCTTTGCATTTTGAGCTAAAGGTGAATCAAACGATCGAGCAGTATTTTGCTCTGTTATTTTTATCCAGTTGATATTCCATCCTCCGGATACAGCATATATTCCAAAAGAATGAGTTCCGGCATTTACATTTACTGTGTGTGATATTGTAGTCCAGTTTTGCCAACCTCCTGTTGATGGGATATTTAATGTTCCCAAAACCGTTGCTCCGGCATTCAGATCAGCCGATAGCTTCCCTCCTTCTGATAAACTGGCGACACGGTATTTAATACGATAATTGCCAGAAGTGGGAAAATTGATATTGGTATACGCCATCCAATCTCCTGTATCTATATACCCTACATTTTGCCCTCCTTCTGAACAATTTTCTTTCTGAACACCAGACATATTAGTATAGTTCTCTGCCTCAATCGCCTGACTGGATCCGCCACCATTTGTTTTGGAAACAATTATAGAAGTCATCTTATCATTCCAACTTCCATCATTGTTCAAACAACTATCATCAGAAGTTTTGACTAGACTAGCGCCTTTAAAATTGTCATCCCAATACAATGTTGCTTTATATCCTGATTTTACACGTAAAGAGGATACTTTATTATCGAGCATTCCTAAAGCTTCTAGTTGTGTTTTTGTATAACTTCCTTCAGAAAGGCCTGCTGAAAACCCGCTATATGGGCAATCTAGATATAAGGTCACATTTCCGGTAGTAGGATTAGGAGTGTCAATAAAGGTTTGACCTGCAAGATTTCTTCTTTTTATTCCTTGTGACCTATAAGTGCCTACTAAATTTTTAACCTGTTGAGGAAGTAATTCCTGATTTTTGGAAAATAATACCCAGTCCACTTCCATTGTGGTTGTGCGATTTTCAGAACTATCTCCTACAACATTATTCCATATCCAATTCGCAAAAGCAACCTGCATATTGCTTCTAGGATATACCGAACTTCCGTCATTATCAGTAGTAGACATAGCTCCCATATATTCATCATCAATCCAATATTTTACATTTTCACCATCTGTACAGGAAACAGTAAATACATGCCAGCCTTCAAAAGATTTTTGATATGCGAAATAGCGTTTCCAAGCTTGCCATGGGTCTGGAATATATCTGTTCCAAGAGGTTAGATACATTACTTTATTGTCTTTGGATATTCCCCATTTGTCTGAAGCCATATATTCAAAATCCAACTCACTGTACCGTGATCCATCATTCCCTAAAGCGCTACTTACTATGGTATAAAATGTCTGAATATTAGCGTCTTTATATTTATAAGGAAGGTCAGAATAGTATACCCTTGCAGAATAGGTTCCCTCAAAATATTCAAAACCAGCTGTTTCAACACGAGAGTGTGTGCTTGCCTTAGTCTGACCGTTTACAGTGGTACTAAGAGTCATAAGACGGTTGGTATTATTATTAGGGTCATTTTTGAAGCGTACATTATTGGCTAAATACAATCCACCTTCTGGAGGACCGCTTACGCCATTAATTACATTCCATTTATTAAATTTTCCAAACTCGCTATCGTTTATGGCGTTGTAGTTAAAATCATCAAACATGATAGTTTGCGAAACTACAGCTTGAGTAATTAGGTAAAGTAATAAACAAAACCATAAAGAAAGGGAGATAAAATTTTGCTTTTTTATTCTAATAACTGCCGATAATTCACTTATATAGATGTCCCTAGGGAAATCTTGAGATTTAGAGTCAATTTGTAGCTTAATCATGATTGTATTTTAGGTTTTAAAAGGTGTTTTTCTTTAAAAAGACAGGCTTTATCTTTATTACTGAGCCTATGAATTAATAACTTTTCAGTCTTGTGTCAGCTCAAAAATTCGATATTAAATTTTCCAGTTCTTAAATTTTACTAACTAAAGTAATTATAGTGAATAATGGATAAAGGTCTAGTGCTTAAAACAACAATCTATACTCTGACATTTATAACCTTCTTATCCACTATTCACATAATTAACCAGTAGGCATTTTAGGGGTAAATCATTCTTTAATTATACGTTTTGTTTCTTTAATTCCTTCTTTTTCTATAGTGACCATATATAATCCCTTATCTAGATTAGAAAGATCAATAGATTTACCTGACTCAATAGTTTTTAAAGCCATTACTATGCGCCCTAAAGCATCAAAAATAGTAACATTTGCATGGCTCTTACCAAACTTAAATTGGATTGATTTTGTAAAAGGGTTTGGATATATTCTAGTTGTATTTATTTCTTTTACTCCTTTGATAAGCTTTGCATTTTGAGCTAAAGATGAATCAAACGATCGAGCAGTATTCTGCTCTGTTATTTTTATCCAGTTGATATTCCATCCTCCGGATACAGCATATATTCCAAAAGAATGAGTTCCGGCATTTACATTTACTGTGTGTGATATTGTAGTCCAGTTTTGCCAACCTCCTGTTGATGGAATATTTAATGCGCCCAAAACCGTTGTGCCGGCATTCAGATCAGCCGATAACTTCCCTCCTTCTGATAAACTGGCGACACGGTATTCAATACGATAATTCCCAGAAGTGGGAAAATTGATATTGGTATACGCCATCCAATCTCCTGTATCTATGTACCCTACATTTTGCCCTCCTTCTGAACAATTTTCTTTCTGAACACCAGACATAGAAGCATAATTTTCTGCCTCAATCACCTCACTGGATCCGCCATCATTTGTTTTGGAAACAATTATAGAAGTCATTTTATCATTCCAACTCCCATCGTTGTTCAAACAACTATCATCAGAAGTTTTGACTAGACTAGCGCCTTTAAAATTGTCATCCCAATACAATGTTGCTTTATACCCTGGTTTTACACGTAAAGAAGATACTTTATCATTGGGCATTCCTAAAGCCTCTAGCTGTGCTTTTGTATAACTTCCTTCAGAAAGGCCTGCTGAAAACCCGCTATATGGGCAATCTAGATATAAGGTCACATTTCCAGTAGAAGCGACAGATGGCGGTATTTTTCCAGTTATCTGGAAAGTTCCAAGAGATGCATAATCTGAATATCCATTTGTAGCAGGGTTTCCTGATCCTGTTCCATCGACCGAAATATAATATTTTCCGGTATGGAGATAGGCATCAAGTTTGGTATTTAAACTTCCTCCGTTAAAAACACCTATTGATTTACCAGAGCCATCATATAATGTTGCTAAAATATCTAAATTCCCATGCCTGTTAACTGTTTTTATATCTATGCTAACATTTCCTGTCCCACAATTAAAAGAGAACATATCCTTGTCTGAAGTTCTTTCAATAACACCATTTTTCTGACCGATATTTCCAGATTGATCACTTACTAAAGTAGTAGCAGATGAAAAATTATTCCCATAATCATCTTTTCTAAAATCAATAAACTGATCCATAATAGAAAGATCATTCTGAGTATTATTAGAACTTGCATATTCTCCACGACTCCATTGCGAGATAGGTTTTCCATACCCTACACCCATGATAGGTGCCCAGCTGTTATGACCTGCAAAATATTCTTCTTTAGGGTTCGTACGACCATCATGCCCCAGACCTAGCGTATGACCTAGTTCATGAGAAGCGGCCTCACCAGAAAATTTGGCTCCTCCCTGAAACACCCAACACACTTCATTCTCAATAAAACCAAATGAGTTCATATAGGCAACACCTCCTGCACCTGGAGCTGCTGTATTGGTTGGTGTAAATACGCACCACATTCTTTTCTTATATGGATATGAATCAAAAACAGCCTTATTTGTAGTAACATTAATGTTAAAAGGGCGAAAATCTTCAGCTACAACCTCCCAAGATTCCACAATTTGAGAATTAGAAAATCCCGAAGGTGCTGCGTTGATGGGTTTACCCTTGTTCCATCTAGAACCTGCAGGTAAATAATGACCATCATAGTCAAGATATATACAAGTTGCAGCGCCTGGATTGCTCTGTAGATTATTTACCGCTGCCTTTGCTTCAGAATTAGTTGTCTTTTTTGTTTTTTGGGAACTCTTTTCATTAGAAACCCGAGGCAACCCTATACAGAGTACTTCATTAATATCAGTTTTTGTAATTGATACAGAACCATTTGCTGTAGTAGCATAGGTATATGCTATTTTTTGATCATTCAGCAAAATATGCCCCGTAAGCATCATTTCATTTGAGTTGATGGAAAAATTACTGTTCTCAACTCCTGAAACCTTACCCGTTAGTGTAAGTTTTTCATTTAATTTCTCATGAAACCTGATTTCAAGATCAAGGAGTTTTCCACTGGGAACTCGAACTGATAAAATAGGATTATTGTTGCTTTTTTTTAAAGTTTTTTGTGCTATGACTTTTTGTTGTAAAGATTCCTTGAATGATTGAATACTACCAAGAATCAAATGATCTTTATTTTGCTGAGCTTGTAAAAAGAGTGTCGTGCTCATCATTAAAATTGTAAGCAAAGAATTAATAAGTTTCATTCTATTGAGGTTTGTGTTAATTAAGTAATTTGTTAAAAAAAGCAGGAAACTGAAACTAAGTTTCCTGCTTCTTATTTTATTTTTTCATAAATCTGAATACTTTTAAAGCTATTCCATTATGTATTCTTACAAAATAAGTTCCTGGCTTTAATGAACGGACATCAAACTTTAAAGAATTGTCGCCTTTTTCTAATAGTAGGTTTTTCTCTAATTGACCCGATATATTTACAATCGATATCTCTGATGTACTAACAATCCCTTTGATATTTAATTCATCAGTTATGGGATTAGGATATATAGTTATTTTTGAATTTAAGTCCTCTCCTGTATCGGTCTTCGTATCAAGTGCTATTTTAGCATTACTTCGTTTTGTTATTTTTATCCAGTTGATATTCCACCCTCCGGATACAGCATATATTCCAAAAGAATGAGTTCCGGCATTTACATTTACTGTGTGTGATATTGTAGTCCAGTTTTGCCAACCTCCTGTTGATGGGATATTTAATGCGCCCAAAACCGTTGTGCCGGCATTCAGATCAGCCGATAACTTCCCTCCTTCTGATAAACTGGCGACACGGTATTCAATACGATAATTCCCAGAAGTGGGAAAATTGATATTGGTATATGCCATCCAATCTCCTGTATCTATGTACCCTACATTTTGCCCTCCTTCTGAACAATTTTCTTTCTGAACACCAGACATATTAGTATAGTTCTCTGCCTCAATCGCCTGACTGGATCCGCCATCATTTGTTTTGGAAACAATTATAGAAGTCATTTTATCATTCCAACTTCCATCATTGTTCAAACAACTATCATCAGAAGTTTTGACTAGACTAGCGCCTTTAAAATTGTCATCCCAATACAATGTTGCTTTATATCCTGATTTTACACGTAAAGAAGATACTTTATCATTGGGCATTCCTAAAGCCTCTAGCTGTGCTTTTGTATAACTTCCTTCAGAAAGGCCTACTGAAAATCCTTTATGCGGGCAATCCAAATATAGAGTTACATCTCCAGTAGTAGGATTAGGGTTTACACCACCAGATTGGTACACTCGTACATAATCTACATACATACGTGCCGGTAATTTACTGTTGTTAACCGAAAATCCCGGCCAATTACCTCCTACTGCTAAATTTAGCAGTAGAAAATAATTATCATGGAACTCACTTGTCCCATTAACACCATTACTTATATCTGTTATATGATATTGATTTCCATCAATAAACCACGTAATGCTTTTCTCATTCCATTCTACTGAATACACATGATAATTAGTTACATTCGCCGCAGTATGCCCTCCATAAGATGCATAATTATTATTATGATCCTTCCAGTGTATCGTACCATGAATATCAGGAGCATTGTTTACGTGTTCCATAATATCAATTTCACCGCAAGCTGGCCAACCTACAGACGTAATATTACTTCCTAGCATCCAGAAAGCCGGCCACAATCCTTGTCCTGAAGGCAAAGCTATTCGTGCTTCTATTTTTCCATATTTGAATTTTTTTCTACCTTGAGTTTTCATTCTTGCAGAGGTGTAATTGTGCCCTCCAAAATTTTCTTTTTTGGCAGTAATAACTAATTTACCATTTTCTACAGTGGCATTCTCACGGCGATAATATTGCAACTCATTGTTACCCCATCCTGAAGAACCATTTCCGGTTTCAAAAACCCAATCTGAACTAATGCTGTTATTAAATTCATCTTGCCAAACTAAATTCCAGTTTTGGGACTTAACTGTAGGGCATATTATTATGAGAAAAGTCAGAAAAAGTAATGCTTTAATTATATTCATGTCAATTGTGTAATTTAAGTTAGATAATTTGTCTCTTGAAGTATCCTGTTAAGGTAAAAGGATAGGTAATATGCGCTAGATAATCATAATCAACCCGATTGGAGTTACTACCCCAGGAGTTTATATAGCTTATCAAATGTTTAATCTGAGCTTGTGAAGAAAAAACAAACAAAAAAGAAAATAAAAATAGCATGATTGTTTTTCCTTTTAGGAAAGGATGAAAAATTTGTTTCATGAAAACAAGGTTTTAGGGTTATTTTATTGAAATAATAATCATTTAACACTTTTCATTCTGACTGTAGTAAATTTAGAAAAGAAGTGTGTAGATGTATCAAAATGAACCACAACAAAAAACATACACCTAGAGAAAAAGAGATGTTAAAACCTTCTTTTCTTTATAAAAACTCTTTTAAATAGATATGTTTACAAAGTTTTAAGAAAGTAATATAAATAAACGTTCAAGTAGATTGATATTGATTCGGTATAGGTAATGTTGTAGAGATTTTACTATATGCAAGGTTAATCTTCTAAAAAAAATTCACTAAAAACTTATATTCTCTGAATTAGATTAATGTTTGATGATATTTTTGAATTATCTAGAATAGATTAATATGTAGCTGAAAAAGATTTTTCTTGAGATTATTTATACTGAAATTACCCAAATCTCCTATTTGATTGATAAATGTTGCAAAGAATACGATCAAATAATCGATAAAATATTTGCCGAGAGATTCTGTAAATTATTTTTTAATACTAATAAAACTATACAATCTTTTTTTTAAAATACTGGATGTATCGTAAAAACTCATTTAATTTATCTGGTTCATAAACTCCTTTTTGTCATTTAATTAGATTGACATGTTAGAAAATTATTATTTCCAAAAGAGCTATATTAAGTAGGAGTTTGAAGGGATAAAAGCTTGTTTGCATTTTTGTATAGTTGTTTTTTAGAATTTTATAATGTGATTTATCAGATAATTGAGGTGAATCAAAGAAAAAATCATATTCTGAGTTACTATAAACTTAAAAATAACTATACAAAAACTATACAATGATGTTTTTTTGATCAAGTTTTATAGTAATATATATAGTTTTGATAATTAACAAATCTTTAAAATTTTAACATGGGCATTACTTCATTTTTAGGGTTTACACTTTTAGTTGCAATCATATCATATATAGTTTCTAGAAAAACTGATGAAACTTCATCAGAAGGATATTTTCTTGGTGGGCGTAGTCTAAATGCTGTAGTAATTGCAGGGTCATTATTACTCACCAATTTATCAACAGAACAAATAGTAGGGCTTAATGGGCAAGCTTATACTGAGGGTATTTTAGTAATGGCTTGGGAAACATTAGCCGCTATTGCAATGGTAATTACAGCTATTTATTTTTTGCCAAGATATCTAAAAGGAGGAATTACTACAGTTCCTCAATTTCTAGAACGTCGTTATAATACAACAACAAAAGCAATCACTTCAGGATTATTTTTAACAGGATATGTTGTAGTCTTCTTACCTGTAGTATTATATACGGGATCACTGGCAATAACTACAATGTTTGATGTTCCGGAATTGTTAAATGTGTCTAAAAACACTTCTATCTGGTTTTGTGTAATAGGAATAGGTGTAATTGGATCAATTTATGCCATTTTTGGGGGACTAAAAGCAGTAGCAGTTTCTGATACTATAAATGCTGTAGGGTTATTGATAGGGGGTATTATGATTCCGGTTTTTGGGTTACTTGAAGTTGGAAAAGGCAGTATTATAGAAGGAATTAGCATTTTGATGGAAACAAACTCTGATAAATTCAAGGTCATTGGAGGAGCAAAATCTTCAATTCCTTTTGCAACAATATTTACAGGGATGATGCTCGTACAATTGTTTTATTGGGGGACAAATCAAGCAATCATTCAAAGAGCTCTAGGCGCTAAAAACCTTAAGGAAGGTCAAAAAGGATTGCTTTTAGGGTCATTTATTAAGATTTTAGGGCCAGTCATTGTAGTTTTACCAGGAATTATTGCTTATCATCTTTTTGAAGGAAATCTTGGATCTGCTGACGAAGCATACCCTAGGTTAGTAAGTAAAGTATTACCTTTTTCCTTGGTAGGTTTTTTCGCAGCAGTTTTATTTGGGGCAATATTAAGTTCGTTTAATAGCGCATTGAATAGCTCTGTAACGCTATTTGGAGTTGACATTTACAAAGAATATATCAATAAAGAAGCTAACGAAAAACAAGTAGTAAAAGCAGGAAAAACATTTGGGGTTTTATTGGCTGTTTTAGCCATGTTAGTTGCCCCTCTTCTGTCAGAAGCCGAAAGTATATTCACATATTTACAGCAAGTAAATGGATGCTATAGTATTCCTATTCTTACCATAATTATAGTGGGTTATTTAACAAAAAAAACACCCGCAATTGCAGCTAATATAGCCATAATAATAGGCGCTATACTTTATATAATGTATATCATATTAGATAACACTATAATGAAAGGTGATTTCCCTCACTTTCTTCATGTAATGGCTATTCTTTTTATTCTAAATGTAGCTATTATGTTAATAATTGGTAAATTGTATCCAAGAAAAGAGGCTTACGAACAACAATATACTAAGGAAGTAGATATCACCCCGTGGAAGTACACTAAACTAGTAGGAGTGTTTGTATGTATAATCGTCATATCTACTTATATTTATTTTAGATAAATTGTTTTACCAAAAAAAAATATTCTTTTTCTATTTATTTCTGCTTTCAGTAATAATGTCTGCGCAGGAGTTACCTCCAATAGAAAAGTATTTGCCAGAAACTTATGGTGGAGGAACTCAAAATTGGTCTATTTCTCAGTCTGATAATAGATATATCTATGTAGGTAACAATAAAGGTTTATTAGA
Source organism: Aquimarina sp. MAR_2010_214 (assembly GCF_002846555.1). Lineage (NCBI taxonomy): Bacteria > Pseudomonadati > Bacteroidota > Flavobacteriia > Flavobacteriales > Flavobacteriaceae > Aquimarina > Aquimarina sp. MAR_2010_214. The sequence goes on along the minus strand of NZ_PJMS01000001.1, from coordinate 2,577,609 downwards.
GTTTAATGGATCAAGTTGGAGTTTGTACCCAACACCGAATAAAACTGTAATGAGATCTGTACATGCGGTTGATAATCGTATATATACAGGTTTTTATATGAATTTTGGGTATTGGGAGAAAAATGATTTTGGAAAATTAGAGTATACATCTTTAAGTGATTCTTTAAAAGAACATTTAATCGAAAACGAGGAGTTCTGGTATATCGTAAATCAAGAAAACTGGGTATTGTTTCAGTCACTCAATAGGATTTACGTCTATAATACTGACAGTGAAGAAGTCAATATCATAGAGTCTGAAGAAGCAATTCTAAGTATGTTTAATGTTAATGGAGTAATTTATTATCAGGATGTAAAAAATGGAATTTTTAAGATCGAAAAAGGTGAATCGATACTCATATCGGATTTTTTAATTGATGAGAAAGAAAAAGTAGTCAATATTTCTGAAACCGATAATGGAATTCTTATCCTTACAAGTTCTAGTGGTTTTTTTGAGCTTTCTGATAATACTATACGGAAATGGAAAACTCCTGCTGATGAGTTATTAAAAAAAATAAAAATATTTAGCAGTATACGACTAAAAGATAAAAGCTTCGTTTTAGGAACTATATCCAAAGGGGTTATTCATCTTTCTTCAGAAGGAGAAATAATATATCAGATTAATCAAAGTACAGGGCTTAGTAATAATACTATTTTATCAGTATTTGAAGATATGGATAAAAATATTTGGTTAGGGCTTGATAACGGTATTAATTGTGCTAATATAAACTCTCCAATACAACTTTTTAACAATAATAAAGAGGATATAGGCACAGTATATGTTTCTACAGTATTTAAAGGTTTCCTTTATCTGGGAACTAATCAAGGGGTATTTTATAAAAAAATTAATTCTGACGAACAATTTAAATTTATTGAAGGAACAAATGGTCAAGTATGGTCTTTGTTTGTATACGACAACTCGCTTTTTTGTGGTCATAACTCAGGAAGCTTCCTTATAAAGGATAACAAATCTAAATTGATTTCTTCGATTACTGGTGGTTGGAATTTTAAAACAATTTTGGGGCATCCAAATTGGTTATTGCAAGGTACCTACACAGGGCTTTATTTATTAGAAAAACAAAATAATAGTTGGAGTCTGAAGCATAAAATAAAGGGATTTGACTATTCTGCAAGGTTTATAGAAATATATAAAGATGAGGCATGGGTAAATCATGAGTATAAAGGGCTTTTTAGAGTAAAAATAGATGACCAATTCTCCAGAATATTAGATGTGACCAAAGATTCTTCAATAGAAAAAGGAGAAAATTCAAATGTGATTAAGTATAAAGAAAATATTATATATGCTCATGAACAAGGTATTTATATATATAATAAAAAGACCAAGAGATTTGTTAAAGAAAATATAGTCAATCAGATTTCAAAAGACGAAAATTATAGTATTGGTAAATTAATAAAAGATAATACTGGAAAATTATGGGGTTTTTCTGAAGATAATATTTGTCATATTTCGCAAAGTCAATTTTCAGATGATCTAAAAATTACCAAAATACCAATCCCAAGACGTTTGCGAAAAGAAATGTTTGGTTTTGAAAATATTGCTCATATTAATGGCAACAAATATTTATTAGGAACAACTAATGGGTATATGATTCTGGATGTATCCAAAATCAATTTTGAAGAACATAGTATTTTGTTGGATAGGATGTCTGTAAAATATAAAGATGAAGCATTTATTGATGTATCTTTATTAGAGCGAGAGCGACAACCTATTTTTAAATCTAACTTGAATACAGTTTCTTTTGCCTATACCGTTCCAGAATATGATAAGTATCTGATTTCTGAGTTTCAATATAAATTAGATGGTTTTTATGAAGATTGGAATAACTGGACAACAAATTCACAGGCTGTTTTCGAGAATTTACCATTTGGCGACTATACCTTTATGGTTAGGGCTAAAACAGGTAATATACTAAGTAAAAATATAGCAGAATATAATTTTACCATCGATAGACCTTGGTATTTTTCTGTGTCGGCAATTGTAATCTATTCTTTGTTCTTTCTTATTATACTGCTTTTAATGCACGAAATGTATAAACGTTATTATACCAAACAAAAACAGAAATTAGTAGAAGAAAACAAAAAACAGCTTGAACTTAAAGAATTAGAAAATGAAAGAGAAATCATGAAACTTAATAATGAAAAACTAACTCAGGATATAGAAAGCAAAAACCGTGAACTTGCTTCATCTACTATGAATATCATTAAAAAAAATGAAATCCTTAATACCATAAAAAAAGAACTTCAGAAAGCCGAATCAGGAAAAGAAGGGCTCAAGAATGTAGAAAAAATTATTGATAGAAATTTAAACAATAAAGATGATTGGAAACATTTTGAAGAAGCATTTAATAGTGTTGATAAAAATTTCCTAAAGAAACTGAAGACTAAGCATACAGATTTGACGCCTCATGATCTAAGATTTTGCACCTACTTAAGGCTTAATTTATCTTCCAAAGAAATTGCTCCGTTACTCAATATTTCAGTAAGAAGTGTAGAAATTAAACGATACAGACTAAGGAAAAAACTTAATTTGGAGCACAAACAGAGTTTGGTAAACTACATCCTTGAAATTTAACACTACAACATTCCTAAAAAAAACCTCAACATTACCTATACTCAAGTATTAGGATTGGATTATAATTATGATTTTTTTCTACTTTTCAGAAAAAACAAAATTGCCAAACATTTGTTACTATTATTGATTATTACACCGACAAACATCATAATTTATTAGCATTTTTTTAATCCTGTATGATTTTTGTTGTGGTTTATCCTGAAGCTACTTCAACATTTGTCTTTAGATTTGAATAAATCAAACAAAAAGATAGATGAAGAATATGTATTTCTTAATAGTTGTGTTTTTAACAACATTTATTAATGCACAAGAAACTCAAATTAGAGGTAATGTAGTAGATAATAATGGTATGCCACTACCAGGAGTTAATGTTTTTGTAAAAAATACTAATAATGGAGTCGCAACTGATTTTGATGGAAACTATCTCTTAACCAATATATCTAAAGGTAATATTATTTCATTTTCCTATATAGGTTTCGCTTCTCAAGAGATAATTGTTGGAGAAGATTCTATTATTAATATAATACTTGACGAAGAGAATGAATCCCTAGAACAAATAGTAGTTATTGGTTATGGTTCTCAAAAGAAAAAAGAACTAACAGGGGCTGTATCGGTTATAACATCAGAAAACATAGAAAAGGCGAATGTCGTAAGAATTGAGCAAGCTCTTCAGGGGCAAGTTTCAGGAGTTCATATAACCTCTCAGTCTGGTTCTCCTGGAAGCACCTCTACAATATCTATTCGAGGAATATCTACAAATGTAGATAGCAAACCTTTAATTCTAGTTGATGGAAACGTAATTGAAGATTTAAGCGTACTTAATCCTAATGATGTAGAAAGTATTAATGTATTAAAAGATGCTACTGCCGGAATCTATGGTGTTAGAGCTGCTAATGGAGTGATACTTATAACTACAAAATCAGGAAGAAAAAACCGGGATCTAAAATTTCAACTAGATTCATATACAGGTTTTCAGGAAGCTACTAGAAAGATACCAACACTTAACGCTACAGAATACGGAATAATTATTAACGAATCATTTGCTGCCGGAGGAGGCACACCACCGTTTTCTGATTTATCTATATTAGGAAGAGGAACAGATTGGCAAGATGAAATTTTTAGAACTGCTGTGATTTCTAATATCAATTTTAGTGCTAATGGTGGTGGAACGAATTCATCATATGCTGCAGGAACTTCTTATTTAACCCAAGATGGAATTGTTGGAGGAGGTAATACTAATTTCAACCGTTTTACAGGAAGAATGAAGTATAATTTAGAATTCTTAAAGAATTTTAGATTATCCACATCAGCAATTTTCACACAAACTAATAGAAAGACATTGCCAGAGAATGCATTGGGTTCGGTTTTATTTAATGCATTAAACATGAGTCCAAATTTACTTGTACGAGATGAAAATGGAGACTATACATTGGCTGAAGGATTAGGTAATGAAGTTATTAATCCCGTAGCACAAATAGCAAACACATTTAACGATAACAGAGTTAATAAAATAGGAGCTACAATAGGATTGAAATATAATTTTTTACAAAAATTTGCTGTAGAATCAAACTTTCAATTTAATTATGCAGAAGTATCAGGAAAAAAGTTTTTCCCAGAAGTTTTTTATGGCTCCGGTAAAGTATTCAATGTAGATCGGAACAATGTTACTGAGGATGAAGATATATTTAGGGATTATACCTGGGATAATTTTATAACCTACGATAATACATTTGCCGATAATCATAATTTAAAAGTGCTTTTGGGGATGTCTGTTTTTAAAACCGAAGGTATATACACTAGTTTTACTGGTTATGATGTACCAGATAACTCCTATACAAATGCCAATATTTCACAAGCTTCTGATGTAATCGATAACTATATAAACGGAAGTAGAGATTTTGATTCCAGGCTATTGTCTTATTTCTCAAGGTTACAATATAATTTTAAAGGTAAATATTTGTTATCAGCCGTTATAAGAAGAGATGGATCCACAAAATTCGGTCCTGAAAACAAATTTGGATATTTTCCTTCTGGCTCTATTGGTTGGATAGTATCAGATGAATCTTTTATGAAAGCTTCTAGTTGGTTAGACTTTCTTAAGTTAAGAGCCAGTTATGGTATTATAGGTAACGATAGAATTCCTGATTATAGATTTGTGTCTTTACTAAATGGAGAAGGTACTTATGTAATAGATGGTGAGATAGTTAATGGATTGGCTATAGGAGCACTTTCTAATCCCAAAATTAAATGGGAAAAACAAAAAACGCTGGATATAGGTTTAGATACAAGGTTTATTAATAATAAGCTGAAGATTACATTTGATTATTTTAAAAGGCGTACCGAAGACCTATTAGTAATTGTACCTGTTTCTGGTATTCTGGGATCTGCAGCTCCAGCTTCTTCACCTCCCGTAATCAATGCAGGAACTGTAGAAAACAAAGGATACGAGTTTCAGATCAGTTACAACGATCGATTTTCTAAGACTTATAAATTCAATATCAATTACAACATCACAACACTAAAAAATGAAGTCATAACTGTTAGTGGCAAAAACGACATTGTTCTTGGAGGCTCATTTGGTGTAGGTCAAGACCCACCATCACGTATGGAAACAGGTAAACCTATTGGATATTTCTATGGATTACAAACAGATGGAATTTTTCAGAATCAGACAGAAGTAAACAATCACGCTACTCAAACCAATGCTGCTCCAGGTGATTTACGATATGTAGATGTTAATAAAGATGGACAAATAGATTCTAATGATAGAACCAATATCGGGAACCCTATTCCAGATATAACTATGGGGCTTAATGTTGGATTTAACTATAAGAATTTTGATTTTTCTTCTTATACCTATGCTTCATTAGGTAATGATATCGTAAGAAATTATGAGCGTAATCAAAATTTAGTAAATAGAAGTAATAGTTTTTTGGGACGATGGACCGGAGAAGGAACAACCAACTCTTTTCCGAGAGTGACTACAGGTCCTAATTCTAATAGTCTATTTTCTAGTTTTTATGTTGAAGATGGTTCATATCTAAGAATTCAAAATGTACAACTAGGGTATACAATGTCTGATAAACATATAGAATCAATTGGTATAGACAAATTTAGAATTTATGTTTCGGTAAATAATCTATACACATTTACAGAATATAAAGGCTATGACCCTTCAGCATCATCAGGGGCACCAATTGGAGGAGGTATAGATCAAGGGTTTTATCCTGTACCAAGAACATATTTATTAGGGCTAAATCTTAAATTTTAAACTAGATGAAAAAGATAAAATATAGTATCAAATCAGCAATCTTTTTTGTGTTATCAATAATAATAACCTCTTGTAGTGATGATTTTGTTGATGTAGCTTCAGAGAACCAAAATTCAGAAGATTTTTTTAATAACGAAGAAGATTATCAGAACGCTTTAATTGGAGCATATGATCTACTTCAATCTACGTACTTGAATGTGATGTTGGGGGAAATCGCTTCAGATAATACAGTAGCAGGAGGAGAAAGCTCATCAGATGTACCTGGGATACAAGAAGTAGATAAAATGACACATACTCCGGTTAATGCACAACTCAGAGATATATGGAATTGGATGTATGCTGGGGTAAATAGAGCAAATTTCATTATGGAATTTCAAGATAAAATTGATTTCCCCGGAAAAGAAGCAATAATTGGTCAAGCACGATTTCTAAGAGCATATTATTATTTCGAATTGGTAAAATGGTTTGGAGATGTGCCGTTAGCAATTGATAAAAGAATTCTATTCGGAGAAGAATCCGATATCGATAGATCACCAAAAGAAGATGTATATGCATTGATGGAGCAAGATTTGCAATTCGCAGCAGATAACTTACCAGCTACTCAAGCAGAAGTAGGCAGAATAACAAAAGGAGCAGCGCTTGCATTATTAGGGAAAGTATATCTATTTCAGAATAAATTCTCTGAAGCAGCAACCGTTTTAGATCAGGTTATCACAGGTCCTTATGATTTGGTAACCGACTATAATTCTATTTTTGAACATGAAGGAGAAAACAATATAGAATCTGTTTTCGAAATTCAATATACAGATAAAGAAGGCGCAGGGTTTGAATGTTTGCAATGTAGTGAAGGTAATGTAGCTATTGGTTTCAATGGTGTACGAAATTATTCAGGACCATTATTTGAGTCCGGTTTTAGTTTTAATGTACCTACTCAGGAAGTCGTTGATGCATTTGAAACTGGTGATATACGAAAAGATGTAGCCATTCTTGATATCAATGCATGGGCGACCGATACCGGAGCTACTTTTTCTATAGGTTTCGAACACACCGGATATTTTAATCGAAAATATATTGCTCGTAAAGGTGATCTAAATACTGGAGATGCTAATTTAACAAACCCAAATAATTACAGAGCAATTCGATTTGCAGATGTACTATTAATGGCGGCAGAAGCCCACAATAGAAAAACACCAAGTGATAATGGTCAAGCTCAAATATATCTAAACCGAGTACGAACAAGAGCTTCATTAGCCGATGTTACCACAACAGGAAATACATTAACAGATGCAATATATCAGGAACGTAGAGTAGAACTCGTAGGAGAAGGACATCACTTTTTTGATTTGGTTAGAACTGGTAGAGCTGCTCAGGAAATACCAGGATTTATTGAAGGAAAACACGAAGTATTTCCAATACCAGCAATAGAAATACAATTGACAGGTAATAGATGGTCACAAAATCCAGGATACTAAAACAGTAAATTGAAACAGATGAAAACATTAAAATATACAGTCGGCTTAAGTATATTATCAGTACTACTCTTTTGGAATTGTAACGATGATGATACTGTTGATTTTCTAGACAATATTGACGCTCCATCTAATATATCTGCATTAGTACAAACTACACAAGATAATTCTGGATTGGTTACAATAATTCCAAATGGGGATGCTGTAGAATTCTTTACTATTCATTTTGGAGATGACACCAAAGAGCCGGTAAAAGTAAATCTCGGAGAAAATATAACGCATATATATGCTGATGGCACTTACACTTTAAAATTGGTAGGCACTGGTATTACAGGATTAAAGACAGAAGTAACACAAGATGTAGTAGTCTCTTTTAAAGCCCCAGAAAACTTAGTCCCAAAAATCACTATCAATCCAGGAGACACATTTACTATAAATGTTTCGGCAACAGCCGATTATGCTACTAAATTCGAAGTACATTTTGGTGATATCCCTAACGAAACACCTACAGAATTAATGGTAGATAGTACCATATCTCACACATATCAAACTACTGGAAATAAAGAAATTAGAATAGTTGCTTTCAGCTCAGGACCAGTAACAACAGAGGTTACTGAAACAATATTAATTGCTAACCCACTAGTGTTACCAATTGATTTTGAATCTACATCCTTAAATTATACGTATATTGATTTTGGAGGAGCAACAGGATCAGTAGTGGCTAATCCAAATATATCTACCATCAATACTAGTGCTACAGTAGGTCGGTTTTTTAAACAAAATGGATCAGAAGTATGGGCAGGAACAGCTTTACAATTAGATGACCCGATAATTTTTTCCTCACTCAACAGCATAAAGATCAACACCTGGTCTCCAAGTAGTGGAATTACAGTAAAAATGAAACTTGAAAATGCTACCGACCCTGACACCGCAATAGAAGTAGATGTTATCAATACAGTTGCAAACGGTTGGGAAACTTTAGTATTTAACTTTGGTGCTTTGGATTTATCAAAAGAGTATCACAAAATAGTATTATTTTTTGACTTTGGAAATTCAGGAAATGACGATACTTATTATTTTGACAATATAGAATTAGTCCCTCTACCCATTGAAGATTTTGAAGGCACTCCCCCAACATTTACAGTATTTGGAAATATTGCAGATATAACAGTAGAATCAAATCCTAATACAGGAGGAATAAATTCAACAGCAACTGCTGCAAAGCTAACAAAAACATCTGGATCAGAAACGTGGGCAGGTGCTCTTTTTGAAGTATCACCGCTCGATTTAACTTCATATAATAAGATAAGAGTACTAACGTATTCTCCAACATCTGGTGTTGTAATTAAGTTGAAATTAGAGAATGCTGACGCAAGTATAACTCATGAAGTAGATATTACCAATACGATTACAAATGATTGGGAAGAGCTTATATATGACTTTAGTGACGCTCCTGCAGCAGATTATGTAAAAATAGTAATCTTCTTTGATTTTGGAAACAGTGGTACAGGCACTGAATATTATTATGATGGTATAGAATTAAGAAACTAAAAAAAGCATGAAAAACAGTAGTTTTATTTTAACATATTTTCTTGTAATGTTGATAGCATTTACAGGATGTCAGGAAGATGATTTATCGGCAGGAGCAATAATCGCCCCTACCAATATAAAAATAACAGTAGAGATTGTAGGAGCTAATAATACTAATCCTAATGGAGACGGGAGTGGCGTAGTAAATTTTAAAGTTAAAGCTGACAATGCGATCTCATATAAAATTCTATATAACGGTAATGAGTTTGTCGCTCCACTAGGTTCAGCATCAGTTATTTTTTCAGATTTAGGTGTAAACACCTACAATGTATCTGCTGTTGCTTATGGCACCGGAGGGATTTCTTCTTCGACATCTATAGCTGTTAATGTGTTAGCTACTTATTCACCGCCTGTTGACTTATTAGAAAAATTAATCGGAAACGGTTCTAAAACCTGGAGAATTAAATCTGAAAAAAAGGGGCATTTCGGCCTCGGTCCCGTAGGTGGCACAACCCCAACTGAATGGTTTAGTGCTAATCCGGATGAAAAAGAACTTACCGGAATGTATGATGATCGTTATGTTTTTAAATCTGATGGAACATTTACTCATATCACAAACAATACAAATGATGATCCTACAGAAGATGTTACAGGAACCGTTTTTGGTCGTAAAGGACTTATTGATGAATTAGGTTCGGGTTCAGGTACTGTAAATGGAGATGATGTCGAAAACTATACATATAGCGATTATACCGAAAACTGGATTTTAATAACCCCAGGAGGTATCGAAACAATAAGCTTAACAGGACTAGGTTTTATAGGTTATTATACCGGCGGCACTCATACATACGAAATTTTTGATCGTTCTGTTAAAAATGAATTACTTCTAAGAACAACAGATGGTAATACTGAATTTGACTGGTGGTTTATAATAACCTCAGAAGAGCCATCTACAGGTAATACAGTTGATGTTACCTATACAAATCTGGTATGGTCTGATGAGTTTAATACTAACGGACCTCCTAATGCAGCCAATTGGATCTATGATCTAGGTACAGGAACTAACGGCTGGGGAAATAATGAAAAACAATATTATACAAATCGAACAGATAATATAATCGTTGCAGATGGAATGCTAAAAATTACTGCAAAATCCGAAAGCTATAGTGGTAGTAATTATACTTCGGCAAGGATTAAATCACAAGGATTATACGATTTCAAATATGGAAGAATAGATGTTAGGGCCAAATTGCCTGAAGGAGGTGGTACCTGGCCAGCCTTATGGATGCTGGGCGCTAATTATGAAACCGCTATATGGCCCGCTTGTGGCGAGATTGATATTATGGAGCATGTAGGAAATAATCAAAATACTATTCATGGTTCAATCCACACAACATCAAGTAGTGGAAACACAGTAAATACAGGTAGTACAACAGTAAGTAATGTATCTTCCGAATTTCATATCTATTCTGTGAATTGGTCTGGAGATGAGATATCATTTTTGATTGATGATGAAATACATTACACGTATAACCCAACCATCAAAGATGCCACTACATGGCCCTTTGATGCTAATCAATTTATCATTTTCAACATAGCAATGGGAGGAAATATGGGAGAAACTATAGACCCAACATTCACTGAGTCAACTATGGAAATTGATTATGTAAAAGTATATCAATAAAAAGTATGGATTAGTTTTTTAATTCATTCGTAGTTGGAGGGTTATCATCCTCAAATAACCCTTCCAACTTTTTGTCAACACATCAAAATTTCTAAACTATTAATGAGAAATAACAATATCAATTTTATAGTAATTACTTTGATTTTCTTTCTGGTAAGCTGTAAGAAATCGGTAAATACTAGTGAACCTTTAGTTTCTAACATCAATTCTGTCGAGTTAAATAAAGCTATAGAAGCAAAAGTAGATTCTCTGCTTTCAATAATGACACTTGAAGAAAAAATCGGGCAGATGAATCAATATAATGGTTTTTGGGATTTAACTGGTCCAAAACCAGAAGAAGGGATTGCTGCAAAAAAGTATGATCATCTTCGTAAAGGTTTGGTAGGATCTATGCTCAATGTAAGAGGAGTTAAAGACGTCAAAACAGTACAAAAGATCGCTGTAGAAGAATCGAGATTAGGAATTCCTTTAATCATAGGTTTTGATGTAATTCATGGATATAAAACAATAAGTCCAATACCACTGGCAGAAGCTGCAAGTTGGGATATGGAAGCCATCAAAAAATCTGCCGAGGTGGCTGCACAAGAAGCATCTGCAGCAGGTATAAACTGGACATTTGCACCAATGGTAGACATTTCAAGAGATGCCAGATGGGGACGTGTCATGGAAGGTGCAGGAGAAGATCCGTTTTTAGGGTCTAAAATTGCAGAAGCAAGAGTAAAAGGCTTTCAGGGAGATGACCTTTCAGCAAATAATACAATAGTAGCGTGTGCCAAGCATTTTGCAGGATATGGATTTGCAGAATCCGGGAGAGATTATAATACCGTAGATATAGGAACATCTACATTAAATAATATCATCTTCCCTCCTTTTAAAGCTACTATAAAAGCCGGAGTTAGAACGTTTATGAACTCATTTAATGAACTTAATGGAGTTCCTGCAACTGGTAATAAATTTCTGCAGAGAGATATTCTTAAAAATGATTGGAAATTCGATGGATTTATAGTTTCGGATTGGGGCTCAATTGGAGAAATGGTCGCACATGGATATGCTAAAGATGGAAAAGCAGCAGCAGAAATGGCGATATCAGGTGGGGCTGATATGGACATGGAGTCATATCTGTATGCTGCCCATCTAGCCGAATTGGTTGAAGAAGGAAAAATTGATGAAAAATTAATAAATGATGCCGCCAGAAGAGTTTTAAGAATAAAATTTGAATTAGGACTCTTTGATGATCCATATAAATATTGCAATAAAAAAAGAGAAGAAGAAATAATTGGAAGTGCCTCTAATCACAAAACAGTTTTAGACATCGCTAAAAAATCAATTGTACTCTTAAAAAATGAGAATAGTACTCTCCCATTAAAAAAGAAAGGGCAAAAAATTGCTTTAATAGGAGCATTGGCTAGTGATAAAAATAGTCCACTGGGCAGCTGGCGAATAGGAGCCGAAGATAATTCTGCTATATCAGTTCTGGAAGGAATGCAAAAGTATGAAGATAACATATTAACATATACAAAAGGAGCAAATGTCACTATTGGAGAGACTAAATTTGGAATCGAAACTAAAATCAATACAACGGATAAGAGTGAATTTCAAAACGCTGTAAAAGCAGCAAGAAATGCAGATGTAGTTATTATGGTTTTGGGAGAAATAGGGTTTCAAAGTGGAGAAGGACGAAGCAGAACTGAAATAGGCTTGCCTGGGGTACAACAAGAACTTTTAGAAACGGTATATAAAGAAAACCCTAATATAGTTTTGGTACTAACAAATGGTAGACCGTTGGCAATTACTTGGGCAGATAAGAATATTCCTGCAATTGTAGAAGCATGGCACCTAGGATCACAAAGTGGTAATGCAATCGCTCAGGTACTATATGGAGACTATAATCCTAGCGGAAAACTACCTATGACTTTTCCTAGAAGTGTAGGACAGATACCGATATATTATAATTATAAAAACACAGGAAGACCTACATTACCTGCTCCTGATGTTGTTTTTTGGTCACATTATTCAGATCAGAAAAACACACCATTATATGCATTCGGACATGGTTTAAGTTACACTTCATTTAAATATAAAAACCTTGAAGTCGATAACACCTCTTCTATAAATAACCCAGAAATAAAAGTTTCAGTTGATATTACCAACACGGGTAAATACGAAGGAAAAGAAGTCGCCCAATTATATATAAGAGATCTTTTTGCCAGTGTGACCAGACCAGTAAAAGAATTAAAAGGTTTTGAACTAATTTCATTACAACCGGGAGAGACTAAAACAATACATTTTGAATTAGATTCTGAAACTTTAGGGTTTTATGACAATAGTGGTCAATGGGTTGTAGAACCAGGGGAGTTTAAAGTCTTTGTAGGAGGAAGTTCTAATAAAACAATTGAATCTAATTTTGAATTACAATAAATAATATTGATTCTGAAACAATAGTCGTTTGAGAGTTGAGTATTCTTAGTCATGCTTATCTATAATAGAGCTTACCATGAATGAAACTATTGTAACTATATAACATTTAACGTAAACTATTTTTAATTATGAAAAGAAACACCCTATTTAAAATAATCGTTATCCAAATGATATTGTATTTATTTTTGGTAACAAATGGATATTCACAATGTTCAGAACTTATCTTCAATGATGAGTTCTCAAGTAGTTCTGTTGATTTGAATAAATGGAAATTTGACATTGGAGATGGCTGTAATGTTGGGATCTGTGGATGGGGTAATGCCGAAGAACAGTATTTTAGATCAGAAAATACAACAATTCAGAATGGCAAATTAGTTATTACTACAAAGCTTGAGAACTATGGAGGAAAACAATATACCTCTTCAAAATTAATAACTTCAGGTAAGTTTAGTTCTAAATATGGTAGATATGAAGCAAGTATTAAACTTCCTTCTGCCGGAGGTATATGGCCGGCTTTTTGGTTATTGCCAGAAAATGGTAACTGGCCGTCTACCGGAGAAATAGACATTATGGAAGCACAACATAAGAATCCTACAAATATAGGAGGAACTGTACATTATAATAATGGCGGTCATCAATATAACGGTAGAGAGTATCATGCTGGATTAGATCTCTCAGCAGGTTTTCATGAATATGCGGTAGAATGGGAACCAGAGGTTATAAGATGGTATGTAGATGATACTCTATATCATACAGTTACTAAAGCAAATACCGTTGACCCCTGGCCTTTTGATCAAGGAGATTGGTACATTATTCTTAATGTATCAGTAGGTGGTTTAGGAACTCCATATACAGGTAATGTTGCTCCATCACCAGCAGACTACCCTACTCAGATGGAGGTAGATTATGTTCGTGTATATAACGGAACATTTAATACTCAAATTACTGGAGATAATAAAGTATATGAAGGAGAAACCGGAAAAACATATACCATAACCCAAATAACCGGAGCCTCTTATAATTGGACTTTGCCTAACGGTGCAACTATTACTTCTGGACAGGGGACTAAATCGATTTTGGTTAACTGGGGTACTACTAGCGGAGATGTTAAGGTTAGTGTAAATACTCCCAATTGTGGCATTAATAATTACAAAATGAGTGTTTCGGTAAATCCAAAAAAAACATTAGATTTTGTCTATGACGATTTTGAAGGAAATAGAAATTTAACATATACATCAAAAACTGATGGAGCATTAAGTCAGTCAGTTGCCAATCCGGGATCAAACGCAACCAATAACTCTTCAACTGTCGGGAAGTATATAAGAGCAGCAGGAGCCCAATATGATGGTTTATACATGACTACATCAAATATCGGAAATGCTTTAGAGTATACTTCAGGAGAAAAAACGATTTGGCTAGATGTCTATAGTGATGCTCCCATTGGTACAGAATTTATGCTACAAATAGAAAAAAGCACAGCTTCTTCGGGAGATTGGCCTTCAGGAAGACATAGTAGATATAGTGCTAAAACTACAACACAAAACCAATGGGAAACTTTAGAATTCGAATTAGTAGATAGGCCAGATACTAGTGTAGGAGCTTTTGAAACAGACCAATTGGTTCTATTGATTGACCCTAATAGTTATACAGACCATACTGTATATATAGATAATATGAGAAAAATGGATGCTCCTGATCCTGTTTTACTAGATGAGGTAATTATGGCTAATTATGACGGAGTTAATCAGATGACTAATTTTTTCGAAAATGGAGAATTTACCGCTAACGTAACTAATCCCAACCCTAATACTATAAATAATAGTGCTAATGTTGCTAAATATGTAAGAGGTTCTTTTGAGAAATATGATGTGGTTAGTTTTTCTACAGATGTACTGGAAAATACAGGTCCTTTTATAAATAAAGATAATATCTTCTTTATGGATGTTTATACATCTGCACCTGTAGGTACTGAAATATTAATTAGTTTAGAAAACAAAGTAGCTTCGACCAATAACTTTCCGGCAGGTAGAAATAGTCAATATAGTAGTGTTGTAAAAGAACAAAATGCATGGCATACTGTTGCTTTTAGTTATACATCATCTCCTGATGGTGCGACTTCTAATCTTTCTGTCGATGAGGTTTCTATACTTTTTGATTCCGGTTCTAATACAACAGAGACTTATTATTTTGATAATTTCAGATATGGGGTGACCAAATTACCTCCTACGTATACATTTTCAGAAATGATTCATGATTATAATGGATCTAATAACTTAACATTAAATACTACTACAACAGGTGTATATACTGCCAATGTTAGAAATCCAGGAGCTAATACTGTAAATAATTCGTCATTAGCAGGGCAATATGTAAGGGATACTACCGAAAAATATGATGTCTTGTTTTTTGATACAGGATATATAAAGGATGCCAGTTCTTATACTGCAAAAGAAAAAAGATTTGCAATGGATGTATATACTAGTGCTCCGGTAGGCACCGTGGTTAGCTGGCAATTAGAAGCAGGATCTTTATCTAATACAGAAAATTATCCTTCTGGTAGGCATAGTATTTATCAAGCTGCTGTAAAAGAACAAAATAGCTGGCATACTTTAGAGTTTGTTCTAACAGCTACTCCCGATTTGATTGTCACTGATCAACAAGTTGACAATATAGTTTTGCTTTTTAACCCGGGACAAGAATCCGGAGATACGTTTTATATCGATAACCTTAGAATTTTAACTAGAGACCCAGATCAACAAGCCCCCCAGTGTTGTCTTCTATTACAGTTACCTCCTCTGGCGGTACTATTGATTTAGGACAAACACAACAGTTTTCTGCTCAGGGATACGATCAATTTGGAAACGCATATGATGCTACCTATACTTGGGATACAACAGGAGGGTCTATTAGTTCAACAGGTTTATTTACAGGATCATTAGAAGGAACTCACACAATTACAGCAACACATGGTTCGATTTCTGGTAACGCTGATATAACTGTCGTAGGAAATAATAACCCTACAGGAATTAACTTGCCCGGTATTGTTCAGGTTGAAGATTATAATGAAGGAGGAGAAGGCGTTGGATACCACGACTTAGATACCGGAAATACAGGAGGAGCCTATAAAAATGACGATGTAGATATTGAGGTAACAGGAGATGCTTCAGGAGGCTATAATATAGGATGGATTGGAGCCGGAGAATGGTTGGAATATACTGTTAATAGTACAACAACTTCAGGTAAATTTGATATCGATTTTAGAGTAGCCTCACCTAGTGGAAATGGAAGTTTTCATTTAGAGTTGGATGGAGTTTCAATAACAGATCAGACTTCAGTACCTGTAACAGGAGGTTGGCAAAATTATCAAACAGTAACTATTACCAATGTGCCTGTTAGTAATGGGTTACACCAATTACGTGTTGTTTTTGACGCTAGCGGATTAAACTTGAACTTCGTAGAATTTAGAGAAGTTACTACAGGGGATAATACCGACACTTGTTCAGGAACTGCAACGAATGGACAATATAGCTATGCGATTTCATCAGACATTAAAAACCCTACAATTACTTTTATACCAGAAATAACCGGAATGGGTAATGGAGTATGTATTTTATATTATGGTGTTTCTGCAACAGGGCCATACCCTGGACATAGTGTTACTCCAAATGTTGCTCATCAAATAAATGCAAGTAATGGAGAAAAAGTTCATTTCTACTACACATATAGTTTACCGACTGGAGGAGAGAATAATACTGCAGGGAATCCTCACAATTTTATAGTAGGATCTTGTAACAATATCAAATCCTTTGATTTTCAAAATAACAGAAATAAAAGTTCTGAAGTTTTTGTATACCCAAACCCAATAATAGATAAAGCTCATATACAATTACCATCAAGACAACATTATCATGCTTATAAAGTATTAGATGTATCAGGAAGAGTTATTCTTAATCAATCAATAAGCAAAGATACGTTAGTAATCGATATAGATTTGAGTCAGCAAGAAACAGGACTGTATTTTTTAAAATTATACAGTAATTCTAATAACCACAGTCTTAAATTATTAAAAAAATAAGCTTGGATTAAAGTAAAATAAGTTTAAAATCAGACCTCTGCATTTATGACTACGGAGGTTTGGTTTTATTAGAAATTAAAGCCTCTTTCCTTCATTCCAATATGAAATTGGAATTGGAATTCCTACCATTTTCTTTGTAGCATAAAAATTTAGAGTAATTAACCTATACAGTTCATTTTTTTTTTTGCAATTAAAGAATTATTCAGTTTGTAATACTATCATATACATTGGATGATTCACAAATTACAATTGGCACCTAAACTAACTTAGATAATTTTTAAAATTAATGAATCATGAAAAATTACAATCGCTTAAAACCAAAGAATAAAGTGACTTCAGTTCTTTATTTGATTTTTCTTTTATTAACTTTTTCATCTCAGGCTCAAATAACATGGCCGAGTAATCAAATTCTTCCTTCATTTTCACCATCAGCACAACATCAAGATTTAATAATCCTTAATGGATCAACTGTGCAAGATGGAAAAATTTGGCGTTGGGAAGCAGAAGGAACATCAATTAGTCATAAGACTGGGCGTTTGGAGACAGATGGTTGGCTTTGTCAAACTGGGATTGATGCACCAAATGATCATATGGCATACGGACCCTATGACAAAAGTATTCCTGCAGGCCCCAATACAGCAGAGTTTAGAATGAAGGTTGATAATAATACAGCCAATAATGACGCTATAGTTGATATAGATGTAAGGAATTACACTACAGGAAAAGTGCTTGCTTTTCAAACAATTACTCGACAGCAATTTTCTGGAGCCGGAAATTATACAAATTTTAAATTACCGTTTATAATGCCCGCAGATAATCAAGCTATTGAACTGCGTGTATTTTGGCATGGTAAGGCTTATACAAAGATTGATTGGGTTAGTGTACAACAAAACAACTCTGACGATGAGATGTACTTATTCGCATCTCTAAAAGGTCTTGTTAATCGAATAAAACCGCGTATCTTTTCTTATGAGGGTGATGCATTAGCAGAAGGACCATATACATGGTTACAGTCATTAGGACTAAGTTGGACAGAACATTCAGACAGATGGGAGCTTATCACCAAGTATCTTAATGAAATTTCTGGCTTGATTGTTTATGATCCTGCACAAATACATACCGTCAATTTAGCAACAATGCTAGCAAAAAATAAAAAAGCTCTTATTGTCTCACCATCATTATTATCAAGGTTAACATCAGCACCTTATAATCTACCTATTTTACTTGATTTGCGAGGGCAATTTAGTAGTAAAATACAAGTTTATCAAACACTCTATGATACCTATTGGTCTAATATTGATCACCGCCTATTGATAGGTTTAAATCCCGAAGCACATAAAGCTTCATTACGTGAATATGCATCGGCACTGGGTACTGCTGTAATCTGGCTCGATCCAAAAGTATCAGAAGAGAGTAAATTACTCAATAGCTTTTTGTCTTCTATGCCTGCCGGAGCTAATTACATGGGCTGGTGGCCAGAAGAAAGTGTAGGTATTACAAGAGCATCTAGCTATGGTATTGCTACTATTCCTAGTGATTATTGCACCAATTTAACAGTGCATAGCGGTATGCCTCGTAAGGTCAATGTTAAACCAATACCTGCAAAACCAATATTGAAAAATAAAATCTATGTCGCTTTTATATTAAGTGACGGCGATAACTTGCAGTATGTTGAACATCTTATGCGTAAATTATGGAATAATCCTGATCGTGGATCGGTTCCTATTGGATGGACTTTGTCTCCAGCTATGCTTGATGCAATGCCAGGAGCTCTAAATTTTTATCATGAAACTGCCACAGAAAACGATAATCTAATTTCTGGCCCTTCTGGACTGGGCTACACCTACCCTAATAGTTTTCCTAATCAAAGTTCTTTAAATGAATATTTAGCTAAAACAGAAGAGTATAATAATCGTGCAGGTTTTAGAGTAGTGACTGTTTGGAACACCATAACAGGAGGGATTAATCAAAATGTTGGAGAAAGTTATGCTACACATACTCCGTCGTTATTAGGTATAACAGGTCAAAATACTGGTGGGTCTCTTAGTATTTATAACCAAAGCCTTCCAGGTAAGCCTCTTTCATGTAATTACTGTACAGGAGAACAAGTAATGAAAGATCATATTGCTTCTGCAGCAGCAGGATGGAATGGAGCAGAACCCAGGTTTATCATTATACAAGCACAACCATGGTCAGATGTAAAACCATCAAACTTTAAAAATGTAGCTAGTTCTCTCAATGGTAATTATGAGGTAGTGCGTCCAGATCATCTTTTCCAACTTCTTCGTGAGGCAAAAGGACTTCCGATTAATCCCGGAGGAAATAATTCAGGAGTGGCTACTGTTTATGAGGACTGTTCGTATGGAGGATATGCTGTAGGTTTAGGAGAAGGTAGGTATACAAAAGACCAATTACTTGGATTGGGAGCTAAGGATAATGCTATATCTTCATTAAAAGTAAAGCCAGGGTATCAAATTACACTTTATTTTGATGATAACTTTACAGGAACTTCACTTGTAAAGAGAGGTGATACTAGTTGTCTGGTTGACGATGGTTTCAATGATCAAGTGACGTCTATTAAGGTTTCTAAATCAAGTGGTGGTGAATCTAATATTTTTGTAGAAGCCGAAAATTATTCTAATATGTCAGGCGTACAAACGGAAAATTGTTCAGAAGGTGGAGAAAATGTAGGTTATATAGATACAGGTGATTGGATGGTATATACAAACGTTAATTTTCCATCTTCGGGGAATTACCGTATAGAATATCGTGTTGCTAGTACTGTAGATAAGGGTGTATTATCTGCCGATTTTAATGCAGGAACAACGGTTCTTGGTAAAGTAAATATTCCTAATACAGGAGGATGGCAAAATTGGACGACAGTTTCGCATACTGTATCTACTAATGCAGGCACATATTCATTAGGATTATTTGCTCAATCTGGAGGATGGAATATTAATTGGATCAAAATCACCTGGTTAGGAAATGTCAAAATTTCGAATGAGAAGCAAATCAATACACAACTGATAGCTTACCCTAGCCCCACATCGAAGATTCTTAATCTAAGAGGTTTTTCTAAGGAGACTTCTTTTAAAGTATATAACATTAATGGAAAACAAGTCATGAAAGGAAATCTTAAAGATGGTCAAACTCCAAGTAGAATTGATGTAGAACAATTAAATTCTGGTATTTATCTAGTTAAAGATCTTAATACAGGTAATATAGTACGATTTATTAAGAAATAACTAGATGAAAATATATGATATCCTTAATAAGGATCACAAAAACTTAACCTAAATGTGATTTAAAGGTAGTAGCTTAGGCTACTACCTTTACTTTTTTATAGTTTTTCTTTTTACTTGATTTATTTCATTGGATTTCGAAATGTTTTTCTTTAGTTTATTTGACAAGGATTATTCTGCCAATAGTATCTGTTTGATGGTTTTTCATTGCTCCTCAAATCGATTTACTACCTTTCCGATGGCGTTTTGGTGGGGCAACATTGAGAGATGATTGTATATTTCCAGTTTTTTTGTGGGAAGCAAGTGCAGGTAAAATAGTTTAAAATCTATGGCCTTTTTTTAATGTGATTTGACATCATCTAAACTATAGATTTTTTTAGTATTACTAAAAGATTATATAAAATTGCAGGAGTTTCGCACTATTTTCAAACCAATGAAAAGACAATCATATTATTGTGATATCATAAAAAATCCTGGACACTAAAAGAGCCCAGGATTTTCCAAAATTCAAGAACCATCATAACTATAGTACGATATTGCTTTCTGTCGACTCATCAACAAATTTTATTTGATCTCTCTAGCCTTAACAAGTAAGTTTGAATGTGTGTTAAATTAATTAGATCATTTTTACTTCTTAACAATCCTTCCTAAATAAGTCTCATCGTATAATTTGATCTTATAAAAGTATAGTCCTGATTCAAGTGTATTTAAATCAAAAGTTTTGATGATCTTATTATTACTACTTTCCTGATATTCTAATACTTTTATCCCCGTACTATTATACAATGTTATCTTATAAGTTTCAGACAAAATCTTAGGTAAGCGTATATACAACAAGTCTTCAAAAGGATTCGGAAACACTTTTACATCGATATCTCGATCAGATTTCTTATTGCTTTCAATCATACTTATATTTGAAGTTGTCACTACACCATCATTACCGTTAGTAGGAATCGTTAACGAAACTCGAGTTGCTCTATTTCCTTTATTGGTACAGGCACCAAGATCTTTCCACTCAGTACTTCCTACAGGATTCTGATTGGTCCACCATTTAGCCTTATATTCATGTTTTTGATGGGAAACTACATCACCTCCATTATAGGCTTTCCCTGACGCCCAGGCTGGTGCTGTACAAGTATTATTATTCGGAGGAGTTCCATCGCATGCTCCCAGATCTTCCCATTCAGTACTTCCAACGGGATTCTGGTTACTCCACCATTTGGCTTTATATTCATGTCCTTGATAGGAAACTATATCACCTCCATTATAGGCTTGTCCTGATACCCAGTCTGGTGCCGTACAGGAATCTCCGTTATTATCATTCACCGTAACCAAAATAGAAGCAGTAGCTTCTCCTCCTTCATTATCAATAGCTTTAGCCTTAATAGTATAGCTTCCTACTGCTACATTGCTCCAATCAAAACTGTACGGGCTACTGGTATCTTTTCCTAATAAACTGTTTCCGTTATAAAATTCTACCTTGTTAATGGTACCATCCGTATCTGAAGCATTAGCAGTAATATTGATCGTTGCGCCTACAATAAACGTTTCTCCTTGATTTGGTGAGGTAATTGAAACCGTTGGAGGAGAATTTCCTATTCCTCCCGGAAAATCATCGGCCGGAAACTTTATTTTATTTCGTATCCACTTACCCGCTTCTTTGAGTTTATCAGTAGTCCAGAGACCTTCAGAACAGGTACCTGTTTTCCACGAAGCTCCTGATCTGAAATCATCAGAATAATTCCAACTAGTCCAGCTAATTTTCTTCTGTTGCATAAGATCGATATATCGCTGGGTCATTGTAAAATCATTGGGACCATCACCAGTATATTCCTGACTTCCAAATTCGGTTACAAATACAGGTAATTGATTTGAAGCTTTATCCAATGTATTTAAGTAAGTATCTCTATGACTTTTTGCATAAAAATGAAAGGTATACATTATATTATCAAACTGTAATTGATTATTAATCACATCTTGTAAATTTCCTTCACCTGAAACTCCAAAGGTTGCCCATCCATGGGTACCTACCAAGACTACAGCATCGTTATCTATTGCCCGAATAACCGGAATGATCTGGTCTGCATAGGTTTTAATACGATTCCAGGTAACACCAGAACCATTAGGTTCATTACAAACATCATAAATGATATTATTTTTATCCTTATGTAAATTGGCAATATCAGTAAAAAATCGTTTTGCATTTTCTAAATTGGTATTAGGATCTCCCGGACTTAATTGATGCCAATCTACTAACGCATACATTCCTCGCTCTGTAGCTTCATTAATTAATCGACTTACCTGATTGGTATATTTTACAGGATCTGTTTCATAACCTCCTTCCTGTACATATACAGAGATACGTAAAATATCGGCATCCCAGTCATATGCCAAAGCGTCAAGTGATGACTCTGTTAAACAATTATCCCAGCCATACCATTGTATGCCATGAGTACTCATACCTCTAAGCTGTATAGGTTTATTATACTGGTTACAGAGTTGTGTTCCACACACACGAAGTTGTCCATTTTGTGTCACAGGTGTTTGCGCATATGTGATACATCCCATATGCATCCAAAAAACACATTGAAGTACAGCAATATATTTTACTATAATATTATTATTTATGTTCATAAATTAGATTTTAAGAATTGCATTCTTTCGTGATTTTGTAAGATATCATAAAAAATCAAGACGAGTTCAATAAGAAAACCATTCGATGATATACCTAAATTAAGTATGTCACCGAATGGTTAAAAACTAGATTATCGTTTTATAATAATCTTACCATTTATGATTTCTTTAGGTAAAGAAATGATATAAAAATATAGACCTTCCTGAAGTTTACTTACATCAAAAGATTTGTAGTTATTTCCTTTTTTTGTAAGTGTACTTTTAAAATCTAACATTTTGATTCCACTAGCATTGAATATCTGTAAATTGAAATGTGAATTAACTTTAGAAGTTTCAATATTTACATTCATCAAATCTCCAATAATTGGGTTAGGATAAATGTCTACACTACTAACTTCTTTATTTACAATATTAGCTACTCTGGCTGTAGACGAAGTATTATTTCTACTGCATGGATTACCAACAACTTGATTAATTGCTGTGAGTAATGAAGTTGCCTGATTGTTAGTATCATGAGATAGTTCCCAGATCATAATACCTCCTGCTCGTTGCATTGCCATTTTGGTTTTTTCTTTTATTGTAGGGATTCCATTATAGTTATTTCCTTGGAAAGAATCACTATTAGGGCTTGCTCCTTGGGCCAATAAAGACGCATAACTTTGTGCCTGCGGACGACTATAGAAAGGAACTCCGAGTACGGCTTTGGATTTTGGTAGTTCGCGACCCAGCCAATAATCTAATCCTCCTTTAGCTTGTGCTATTGTTGAATGATCAGGCCCATCATATGCCATGATATTTAAGAAATCAACATCATCAAATACACCATTCAATACTCCATCGGCATTCCATCCTGAGACTACTACAGCCGCAGTTAATAATTTTCCTCTGCTATGCATTGCCTGTCCAAGCTCTTGCATTAAGAGTTCAAAATTTTGAGGTTCACTTCCTTCACGAGGATATTCCCAATCCATATCTACGCCATCCAAATTGTATTGATTTACAAAGTTGACCAGATTATTAACAAAAGTTGTTCTTGTAGACGGATTAGCAGCTAATGTTGCAAAGGCAGAATCATTACCATTCATCCATCCTCCTACAGCAATCAATACTTTTACTCCCTGAGCATGTCCTTTTGTAACTATTTGCTGCATTTTTGAAGCATTTTCCAAAGGTTGCAGACTTCCATTACTATTAGGCAGTAAGAACGAATAATTGATATGTGTAAGTTTATCATACTGAATAGAATTTGCATCACCTTGCCAGCTAGGCATATACCCAATCACTTTAAAACCATTATTAGTACATCCCCCATCTGAAGTAACACTAATGTTTACTACTGTAGAAGTAGTTGTTTTGTTACTATTATCTGTTGCCTTAGCTGTTATGCTATGATTACCAGAGGCAGCCGTCCAATTAATGGTATAAGGAGCTGTGGTATCCTGACCAATCATGCTACCATCTACGTAGAATGCTACTTTGGTAATAGTACCGTCGCTATCTGAAGCTGAAGCACTAATCGCAACAGTATTTCCCTGAATAAAAGATTGTCCGTTATTAGGTGATGTTAACGAAACTTGAGGTGCTCCCCCTCCTCCATTGGTACAGACTCCAAGGTCTTTCCACTCAGTACTCCCCACTGGATTCTGATTGGTCCACCATTTAGCTTTATATTCATGTTCTTGATAAGAAACTACTTCGCCTCCGTTATAAGCTTTCCCTGATACCCAGGCTGGTGCTGTACAAGTAGTATTATCCGGAGGGGTTCCTTCGCATGCTCCCAGATCATCCCATTCAGTACTTCCAACGGGATTCTGGTTACTCCACCATTTGGCCTTATATTCATGTCCTTGATAGGAAACTATATCACCTCCATTATAAGCTTGTCCTGATACCCAAGCTGGTGCTGTACAAGAGCTTCCACTATTATCATTTACAGTAACCGAAACAGAAGTAATACCTTCACCACCCTCATTATCAACAGCTTTTACCTTAATAGTATAGCTTCCTGCTGCTACATTGTTCCAATTAAAATTGTATGGACTACTGGTATCCTGCCCTAATAAACTGTTTCCGTTATAAAATTCTACCTTGCTAATGGTACCATCTGTATCTGAAGCATTAGCAGTAACATTGATCGTTGCATCAGCGGTAAAGATTGCACCAGATTGAGGAGTTGTAATTGTTACTATAGGAAGCTTATTGCCTCCCGTACCATTTACCGTAATGGAAACAGATGATGATGTACTGGTCCCTTCGTTATCATAAGCCTTAGCAATAATAGAGTAATTTCCTGCAGCAACATTGTTCCAGTTATATGTATAAGGTGCGTTATTATCTTGTCCTAATAAAGAAGATCCATTATAAAACTCTACACGAGTAATACTTCCATTACTATCACTGGCATTTGCACTGATATTGATATTGGCTCCTGCAATAAATGTTGCTCCTTGAGCTGGTGAAGTAATTGAAACCGTTGGAGGAGGATTTCCTGTTCCTCCTGATGCAAATACTTCATTTATTTTATTAACTAGTGGTGATTTCACATTTGACCATCTTTTCAGTTTGTTACCAAAAGATTGAACTGAGCCACTCATTTCCAAATCCCCATAGACTGTCCATACAATGGTACCTGCCAGGTTATTATCATTTATAAATTTTGCCTTAACTCCTATAGATTCTTCATCATCATAGCTCAAAAAGAAATTACCTTTGGTCATATAAGGCACTTTAGCCTGGTCGTCCCACTGTCGTGTCCAGCCACTTCCTCCCCCAGTTTTTTGTTTGATAAAAAAGTAATTTGGTGTACCATCATAGACTTCTTGTGGCCAATTTGTATAATCGGCAGCTGTACTTACAGGACCATCGGGTTGTATAGTAACATTTCTTTTAACAGTAGTGGCATTAAGTGCAGCATTTCCTTTAGTCACTACACCTCTACCATAAAACGGAACTCCAAAATTTATTTTATTAGAAGGTACTCCTTTAGAAGTTAACTTATTTAATGTAGACTGCCAGTTAAAATCGGGCACCTCTGCCCCATCATAAGGATATACAGGTGCATTATGCCCTGCCTTATTAGACCATCCTCCATTGAAATCGTAGGTCATCATATTAAAATAATCCATAGTACTGACTAACTTGGACCAATTGAATCCTTCAATTTTTTTAGGATCTGCAGCCATAGCTGCAGTAATTAGTTTATCTGGGCCTATTGCATTTCTAATTTCCTGAACTAAGTTCTCAAAATTAACATAGTCCGCATTTGTTCCTGTAAAATTCATTCCAGGGAATGGCCCAGGGTATTCCCAGTCCAGATCAATTCCATCAAACCCCATGTTAATGAGCTTTTTACAATCTTTTATAAAACGTGCCCTTTTAGCAGGGTCTGCCGCCATTTCTGGAAAATGCTTACACATACTCCATCCACCAATAGAGGCCATAACTTTTACTCCGTTTTGGTGAGCTAGTTCTAATAATCCTTTTCCATCACTACCTTCTTTAGGAAGTGGCAGTGGAAGATTACCACTTAGCCCCCACTCTGGGTGACTCCAGGTATTTCCACCTACAGTTACCTGATATCCTAGTGCTTCAGCTCTTTTCTTTACTGCTTCACTGATATACTGTATGGGTTCTACTTCACCAAACAGAATATAAAAATCCCAACTACTATATACGTCACTATATAGTATATCCCCAGGTTGTTGCACAGCTCCTGGCTGATATATTTGCTTATTTCGAAGATCTCCACTATGTAAGGATCCATCATTAGCTACTCCAAAAAATGAATAGTTAAGAATTGTATATTTAGAATAGTCTATATTCAATTGAGTTAATGCTCCCTGAGCTGGTACTCCTGCTGTAGGCTGTTTCCAAGCATCCCAATTAGTAATATAACCAATAATCTGCTTGCCATGGTTCGAAGTGTTAGAGTTCCCTCCAGTATTCACTTGGGCGCATAAATTGTCTATAGTTAGAAAAAAGATTAAAATTAATACGATTTGAAAATGAGTTGTGTAATGCAGCCACGGAATCGTGCTACTGTTTGTAGTTTTCATAATAGTTAAATAATTAGGGTTAAAAGGTTTTTTTTGTTACTTATTTAAAATCGACTGTCTAAGATACAGTGATACTATTTTAAAGTTTTTGAGGTTTTTCAAACCTACTCATTCAAAACTTTTATGATGAGTAAATAGTTATATAGCTTCATAAATTTGATAGTGAGTTTGTGTCAATTTTTTAGTTGTTTTTTTGGTTTCTCAAATATAATCATGCCTCTTTCCATTTTACCAATAGATAACCACAACAAAAACTATACGACAATCAATAAAATTAAAAAATTGCACTAGTTTCAAATAAAAACAATCGTTAATAATGATTTTGATCTTTTAACAAATCATAAAAATACTATACTCACAACCTAAAATATAATATTGATGTATAGGTAATGTTGGGGTAATTTGAAAAACTATTGTAGCTTAAGTGTCATAAGGATAAATTACCAAAACTAGATTATGGTTGATATCTAAATTTTAACTTCATTTTACATAAAAATGCTTTACAATAAAAGTACCTGTAATCAATAACCATTTATTGAAGAAAATAAAACAAGCATATATTATACCTAAACACATAAAATATCATAGACATACATTTATAACTACAAACTTGTATTCAAAATAGTCGTAGACTTAAAATATTAAGATACAATCGTTCTGTTCCAAATGCCTTGATAATTTTGAAAACATTTAACACTTTAATAAAACAAAAATTGTTAGGTTTGTTTACTATGGAAATAGGCCATTTAAAAAATTATATTGCCTATACTTTTATTGTCATTTTTCTTTCTTTGAAAGTGGCGGGTCTACATGTGATTACACATGATGATAATACCATTGAACATTGTGAAGTTTGTGATCTTGTTACCGTCAATAATCTTACTCCTGCTATTAATGATGTTGCCCAAAACTATATAGGCAATAATTACGAATTTCATTTTCAAAAAGAAGTAATAAGTCGCTATAATTTTGTTTATAGTACTGCTACAAATTTTACCAATCTATTTTCGAGGCCTCCTCCTTTTTTAGTGTAATCATTTTCATACTGTTTCTTTAAGTGTATATTTTTTGACACAATAGTATTATTATACTAATCTAAAAAAATCATCACTACTTTAATAAATTTCTACTTTCACAACCTTAAAAATCACCTCGTTCTATTTTGACAGTTTTTTTAGGACAAACCCATCATGCAAGAAGACTATTCTGAGCGTCCTGTTTTTAAAATGAAAGAAAATGATAATCGCTGGAGTATGGTGCTATATAGTTTTCTTAAGATTACCCTTATCTCCTTACTCTTTGGAATAATGGGTTTTATGAAGATGAAAAAAATGGCTAACTAAATAATTATTGATTCAATGAAAACCAAATACTTATATATAGTAATATTCAGCTTTCTGATGTGCATCCCGTATGCTAAAGGACAAGAGAGCGATAATTTTCCGCCACCTGAAAACCCTCAGGAAATACAAGCAACAAAAGCAACTGGAACGATAACCATTGATGGTAGATTAAATGAAATGGATTGGGAAAATGCCCCAATTGTATCCGATTTTTTTAAAATTGAACCAGTACAAAGCAAAGATTACCGTTACAAAACCGAAGTAAAAATTCTTTTCGATGATAAAAACCTCTATGTGGGCGCTTTTTGTAAAGACTCATTGGGAACAAAAGGAATTAGAATTCAGGATTTACGGCGAGACTTCTCTTATGGGGAAAACGATATTTTTGCCATTCAGATAGATGCACAGAATACCAAACAGTATGCAGTTTCTTTCCAAACCACTCCGTATGGTAATCAACGTGACTTACAAAATTTTAACGATAGTTATACGGACAATAATTGGAACGCCTTATGGTCGGTTAGGACACAACGAACTGAACAGGGATACTATGCCGAATTTGCCATTCCTTTTAAATCACTCCGCTATGATAAACCGAAAGACGGTGTGCCTGTAAACTGGGGGATTACCTTTTTTAGATTGGCCCGCAGGGACTATGAACAGACCGTTTTTCCTAAGATACCACAAGCCTTTTCTCCATACAGAATGACTTATGCTGCAAAACTTACCGGATTACAAGTACCTCCACCATCAGCAAACATTCGTATAGAGCCTTATGCTTTATATCAGTTTGAAGAAACTAAGAGTGGTAATACAGTAACCAATTCACAGAATGACTATAAAGTCGGTGGTGATGCCAAATGGGTGGTTTCCCCTAATACCGTGGTAGATTTAACCATTAATACCGATTTTGCACAGGCAGATGTGGATAGGGCGGTAAACAATTTAGAACGTTTCAATATATTTTTCCCGGAAAGGCGACAGTTTTTTCTTGAAAATTCGGGTATTTGGGCAGGAGCTTCAGAGAGAAACATAGTACCTTTTTTTAGTAGACAAATAGGGCTACAAGGTGGTTTTAATGCCGCACCAGCTCCTATAGATATTGGGGCACGCTTTACCAATAGAGATGAAAACAAGACACTTGCCGGGTTATATGTGCATCAAGGAGATACCGATGCTTCGGCAGCAGCCAACTTTGGAGTTTTTCGATATTTACAAAATTATGGTAAGGAAAATAATGTAGGTGTAATGCTCACCCATCGTTTAAATGAAAGGAACAACGCATTGTCATTAAATGAAAATAACAATACCACCCTTACCATAGACGGATTGATACGTCCCAAAAATGAGTGGACAGTTTCCTATCTGGCATCCACATCCAAGGATGAAACGACCGACAAATGGGGATATGCAGGTACTGCTTCTGTAGGCTATACCACCAATAAAATGTATTGGGGATGGCAATCCAATTTTGTAAGTAGCGATTATAACCCAGCAATGGGATTTGTCTATCAGAACAATGTTATACAGCACAACCCTGGAGGCTACTTCATTTTACGTCCTAAAAAAATGCCTTGGATTCGTCGTTGGGATCCAGGTGTTTTTGCAAGATATTATCACGATTTTGACAACCCTGAAAATTTTCAGCAAGCAAGTTTGTATTTCTTTCCTGTATATATATTTTTTAAGGATAACAGCTTTGTAGAGTATGCTGTGACCCCTACTTGGCAGAACATTAATTTTGATTTTGCTCCGTTGGGGCTTTCCATCTCGCAAGACCGCTATTTCTATACTAGGCAATTTGTTCGTTACAACTCGGACCGTTCCAAAAAGTTTTCACTATCAGGAAAGTTTGAGTGGGGTAATTTTTATAATGGTAATCGGGAAACTTTAACATCAGGAATACGCTATGCTCCAATGCCTCATTTAGCAATATCGGCTGATTATGAATACAATCACCTAAGAAATATTGGTTTGGAAGAAAAAAAATTGGAAACCAATCTATATACCGGTGGTTTGCGCTTGGCATTAAACCCTAGAATACAATTATCAGCCTTTTATCAATACAATTCATTTAATGAACAAGGTAGATGGAACGCACGTTTTAGTTGGGAATACAAACCCAATTCCTTTATTTATCTAGTATATAACAATACAGAAAATAATGGTTTTACTCCAGTTGAAAATAACACACAGTTTATTGGAAAATTGACCTTTTTAAAGCAGTTTTAATATTGTTCTAATTAGAATACAGTTTTATATACATTATTATCATAAGTAAAGTATATATGAGCGTATTCAAGAGCAATGTACTTTTGATTAAATCCTATCCAAAAATGCTTTGAGGATTTACTTTTCAAAGCATTTTTTGTTGGCTATTTAGTTCCCTAATGGGTTTTCACCACTTAATACTACTGTAGAATGCAGGATTTATCTCGAATATTTCGATCGTTTATACAGTTTCTTTTTGGGTTACATATGTTTCTGAAAAATTATGATACGTTTTGTAGAAGAATTGTTTGAAATACAATATAAATTTCGGCAATTGTATAGACAAAAAATGATGTCTATCAGATTACAAATCAATTAACAAAACAAGAATATTCCGAATTAATTTCTAATCTTTTCGGCTATTTCTATTCCGAAAGTTTTGGCCATTTCTACAGCTATTTTACTATTCGATCTTTTAGAATTTGATTCAATGTTAGGTTTCATTAACCAAAATGTTCTTGAATCAATAAGTACGGCTTCTTTTTGTTTAATCAAATCTTCAAGTAAACGTTGGGATCTTTTTGTAGAGCCGCTACCTAAGGTAATAGCAACTACATGTTTTCCTTGTATATGATCATTATTTTTTATGTGATTACGAATTGCTTTATCAGGAGTCCAATTATAGGTATTCGCACAGAATACATATAAGTCAAAAAACTCTTTTTCAAAATTTTTAGCAGCAGCTACTGTTACTACTTTTGAGCCCCAACCTTTCTCGGATAAGCCTTCTGCAAATGATTTGCTTATTTTTTCATCAAGGTTGTAAATCGGGTCAGGATCATATACGATCAGTGCCTTGTGATCGGCATCAGACATTCCTATAACAGCAATCTTTTCTGGTCCTTTTTTATCCACAATAACAGTAAGTACTATCCAAGTAATCAACGTTAATCCTAATATTACCAGAATATTTATCATCATCCTTTTTCCTCTTTTCATTATCAGCAACTATTTTTTGAATTGAAATGATTTTTCATCCAAACTTTTTTAAAAGATTAATATGGTACTAACTCATATCCTGCATTCAACAAGAGAACTCCTATTAAAAACAATAGTACGTATAACACTTGTACCAATTTTATATTGATAAACTCTAACCACTTGGTGGTTCCTTTTGGAAAGATAAATAGCAACAATCCTATACCTAAAGAAATCCAACCTATAACGGTGATGATAAATCTCCAATTTGGTTCCCAGATGTTGTGAAAAAGGATATTGAGTAATCCCACTATAATTGCTATAAAAGAAGAGATAATTAGAAATTTTTGATCTTTCAGGTCCTCAAAAATCTGCTTAATTCGTTTTGGATTAAAACTTAATATGAAGAAGAACATAATTAAATACCAACCCCAAAATTTTGCTAAAAGTATAGATGTGTCCATTATAAATATATCTTTTTGATCTATCTCTCAAATGTACAGTTTACGCTTCTTTTTTAATATGACCAATGTCATTAGGAACATCCTATTAAATTGAAATTTAATCTTCAAAATTCACCCATAAGTCAACTGTTATGATGTTTTAGTTACAGGTTAATAAATCTGATAATTATCATAGTGGGATAACATATACTCGATTATATTTATTCTTCTGAAAATTATGAATGATGAAAACAAAAATTGCAAAGAAAGAAACTAATTATTTTCAGCAGTTAACCTCTATAGAGATCAATAATCAAATTTGGTTCATCGCTGATGAAGTAGTAGAGATATTAGAGTTAGGGAATCCAAATGAAGTGTGGAGTACTCTGGATATAGAAGAACGTTTTGCTACGGAAATATTTCATAATGGTACTAAGAAAAATATGAACCTGATTTCTGAAAGCGGTTTGTATTATCTAATTTTTAAAAGCACTACAAATAGTGCTAAAAAATTCAGAAAATGGATAACTAATCAGGTTTTACCACTAATACGAGTTAGAGGATATTATACTACAAAGCGGCTAGAAATACCTAATTTTGTAATCCGTTTTAATGATAATTGGGATCGTATATCGCCTGGTTATTTTTCGATATTAAGCGAACTTTTTATTAGATTGTATGGGCGATTTGAACAAGAAGGTTATATATTACCCAACAAAGCTTTTGGCGGTAAAGAAATAAGACCCGATATTAGTATTTCTCATTATTTCGAGAAATATCTAGAAGAAAAATTTCCGCAATATAATCGTGAATTTAAAACATATCTTCATCAATTACCAAATGGTAAAGAAATAGAAGTAAAACAATACAGTAATCATTTACTACCTATATTTATAGATTTTATCGACAAGTATTGGCTGCCTGAACATGCATATACTTATTTTAAAAGTCGTGATAAAGAAGCGTTAAAGTATCTATCAAAATTGATCAGATCAGAAGTTTGATATCAAATTAACTATTCTTATTTCAAAAATTAAAATAATACAAATTCTCTAAACTGTTCTTGATATATTTTATTAAGAATCTTTTTCGGGTACAGAACTTATACAACTGACCCCATATTTAAACTTCAGAATTGTTACAATAGTTATCATTCAATCGTACTACAAAACGAAAAATATCATACAATCAATAGATGTATTATTTATGGTTTTATTATTAATAATAAAACTCAAGTAAAAGATAAATGGTAAAATAATAAATATGTGCTTCAATCTATTAAATACTGTTTAGTCACAAAGGGAATCCTAATATGATTAATCAAAAAATATTGTTAAACTTTGTTCGCATTTATAAAAATGAACTTTTATACATCTACAAAATTCTAGTTTTACTCCCAATATTATACCTGTTTCAGGTAACTATAATTAATAATTCTATGAAAAGTTTAAGCAACCGTACTATTGATTCTATAAAAGCAAATGGTCATGATTATTATATCATTTCTAAAGGAAAAGGTGAAACCATATTTTTATTGCATGGATTTTCGGATATAGCAAGTATTTGGTATTCATTTTTAGATCCTAAAAACATTCTACTGGGGTCATTTTTTACAGCAAGAAGGTGAGTTATTTTATTTAACTCAAATAAACACGCATACTAAATCAAAGATATTATCCTTGTTATTTTTTGAATTTAATCTCAATTCAAATTTTTGCACAAGACAATGTAAGTACTAGAAATAATGAATCTGAGTTTAATATAGAAAATAGTTTAAATCGTATTAAATAACCCTTTATATTGTAATTCAAAATACAATTGAGGGTATTAAAAATGAAACATATGTTGTCCTTGAAACGACCATTCAATTTATTACAAATCAATTATAATAATTTTAAATGACTTTTACTATGAAGCACCTACTCACATTAATTTTCCTAATCCAATTTGGACTTAATGTATTTAGTCAACATACTACAATATCTATTGGAGAACGATATAATATTGAGTCATCTGTTTTAAACGAAACAAGAAGTTATACTATTTATTTACCACCAAGTTATGTTAATGAAAATGATAGCAAGTATCCCGTATTATATTTGTTAGATGGGGATTATAATTTTCATCATGTAACAGGTATAGTAGAGCAACTATCAAGTATAAGTAAAAAAATACCCGAAATGATAGTCGTTGGAATTTCGGATAGTGGTCATGAAAATTACATCAACAACATGACTTTAAATGATACCGTATCAAATCCAAATGGGCGTTTTAAAAAGTTCTTAAAATTCATTAATACAGAATTGAAACCAACAATAAAAAAACAATTCAAAACAGCGAATTTTGAATTAATAAGTGGTCATTCACTAGGAGGTTATTTTGTTATCAATGCCTTATTAGATAGTCCAAAATCATTTAATGCTTATATAGCAATAAGCCCAAGTTTATGGCAAATCGATTATAAGACTAAAGATAAACTCAATGCCTTTTTTGATAATAATTCAAACCTTAACAGGCACTTATATCTATCGTTAGGAGATGAAGAAGGCATGGGAGTTCTTGGGTTTGTTGATCAGTATGACATTCTCACATTTGCAGATAAGTACTATAAAAATGAGCCATTAGGAATAAACTTTGTGTTTAAGCATTATCCAGAAGAGAACCATAACTCTGTAGGTCTTATATCGGTTAACAATGCTCTTAAACATTTTTTTAAAAGCTATGATATTAATAGCGATGAATTATCAAAATTAAAAACTTTCAAAGAATACAAAAACCGCATAAAAGCATATTCAAAATTGATGGGAGACGACTTTAAAATACCTACGCATCATTTAGAATATCTAACAACAAAATTTCATGAAAACGAAGTAGAATTCCTCGTATTAGAAAAAGAAGTTAAGGCAAAATATTCATCATCCATATCAGATTTCAATAATGCATTAGGAAATATCTATATTAAGAATTCAAAAACGGTTAAAGCAATTAAATTATTAGAATCAAATTGTAGTTCTTATCCAAATGAACCTAAATACCTATCAAATTTAGCGAAAGCATATTTCAAAAATAACAATAAAGAAAAGGCTATAAAGACTTTTGAAAAAGCAATAAACCTTGCAAAGAAACAATCTGCAAGACAATGGTATCTAAATCAATTAAAAGCAGATTATCTAAAGGCATTAAAAAATGATAAAATCTAAAATGATAACAGTGGTTCGTTACAGACCTGATAACATATAGTTTGTTAGTTTATATAATTATAGATAGATGATAGTACTCATTATGAACGTATATAACTTTTCTATTTTTCTTAGAATACTTTTTTAGGTGTGGTTTTAATTACAGTTTTATACTTCAAAAAAATTGGTTAATAACAAGAACTATAAGCGAATGGTAAAGGAAAGAATACTGCCTTCTGTTTTACAACAATAAAAATTATAAGTATTGATTTGGAAAAAAATCAATAGTAAACTTATAGAAAAACATTAAAATTAGAATAAAGATGTATCATCCGCGATTATATGGAGAGTTTTATGAAATGGGATTGAAGTATGGGAAACTACTTCGCGAAAAAGCTAATTTCACTCTTCCGAAAATAAGCAGTCAAAAGACTGAATTTGGATTTGAATCTTATAAAGAGTTACAAAAATTCTATCCTGAAGTGGTAGAAGAAATTGAAGGCTTTGCTGAGGGAATTAACGATAAATCAGAAAATTTAGGAGCATTTCTATTAAGCCTTGGAGTTTTTGACACTACAGGACAATGTAGTGTGTTTGCTTTCAACAACAAGGATTCAGTAATTATTGGTAGAAATTATGACATGCTTTTTGATTTCAAAAAATTTACAGAAAGTAGTTTGATTGCTCCAAAAAATAAATATTCATACATAAGTCAATCTGATGTTTTTATTGGACGCTCTGATGGAATTAATGAAAAAGGCCTATCTATAGCAATGTCTTTTGTAAATGGAACAGAAGTTCAACCAGGAATCAGTTTTCATTTTATCATAAGAAAAGTACTAGAAAACTGTAGTACCACTGCACAAGCAGCAAAACTAATCCGAGAAACAAAAGTCTCTTCGGCAAATAATTTTCTTATTGCAGATAAATCTGGAAACATTGTAGTCGTAGAATCTGCCCCTCAAAAAAGTGTAATTAGACAATCTGGAAACAATGATAATTTTATTTCTATTACTAATCAATTCATTACAAATGAAATGAAGTCTTTGGATAAAGGTGGAGTTGAATGGAGTAAGAGTATAGAAAGATATAACGGATTAAAAGAGCAATTGGAGTCTATAAAAGAAATGGATTTATTAAAAGCGAAAGAAATATTATCCAACAAATGTGTTTGCTTAGACTTAAGAAAACAAAAATTTGGAACAATTTGGTCTGTTGTTGCAAACTTAAATGAATTGAAAATTGAAAGAGCAGAAACAAAACCAAAAATAGTAAATTATAAACCTGAAACCAGGCTTGATTGGTGGTTAAAAAAAAGATAGCTATGTAATAACAAAAAATGCTTAGACTTAGGTATTGAATTTTAACGTGTTGAATTTCGCTATTAAAAACGGCTATCGGTTATTGTGGTGCAAATAAGTATTTCACTTTTGAATGAAGTTTTTTAAAATCATGATTTGATGTATTTATCTTCGTCTGATAATTCTAAGAAAAAATCATCATCTATTAATCTGGCGGCACCTATCAAAGCGGCACTCT
Source organism: Aquimarina sp. MAR_2010_214 (assembly GCF_002846555.1). NCBI lineage: Bacteria > Pseudomonadati > Bacteroidota > Flavobacteriia > Flavobacteriales > Flavobacteriaceae > Aquimarina > Aquimarina sp. MAR_2010_214. Next base: position 2,540,909 of record NZ_PJMS01000001.1, on the reverse strand, counting down.
CTCTAAGTTTACTTTTATAAATTGGTATGGTTATATCAAGTTTGTTAAACGTTTGGATCAGGTCCTCTATAAAAAATGTCCAGGCATTACTAATATTACCTCCAATCACGATAGCCTCTGCCTCAAAATCTAGTAGCCAAGGGGTAAGAAAAATTGCCAAATTTTCTGAAAATTCTTTAAAAATTTTTGTGGTCGCGATATTGTCTTTTTCAAATCTAATCAGTTCTTTAACTCCAATTATTTCTTCATTGGTAAGTTCCTTATATCGTTTTTGAAACCACACCGTAGAAAAACTAGTGTCTGCAATGTCATTCCCAAATGGCAAATGATACAACTCACCATATAACGGAACTCCTTTTCCTTCTAATATAGGAATACCTTTATCTAAAAAAGTAGCTCCCAGACCTGTTCCTAAAGTAATTGCAATAGCTTTATCACAAGAAACCAATTCTCCTACCCAAGCCTCTCCTATTCCGAAACAAGCAGCATCATTATGAAATCGAACAGAAACAGAAGATTTCAAGTTTAATTTTTTGATGATATGACCTTTTAGATTAAAATTACTTAACATCTCAAATTTGTTTTTCCCTTTATCAGGAAAAATCCCTTTCTCATAATCAAAAGGACCTGGCATAGCTATACCTATACCTTTTAATTTTTCATTTCCCAAATTATCAATTGCCAATTCTATAACGCCAATCCAACTATCTAATATCAGATCTGAACTCAATGTATTACTAATTTCCATTGTATAGATATTCTGTACTTGATCCGGTACATTTTCATCTATTATAGCCACAGAAATATGGGTGCCTCCAATATCTACTCCTAGAACCATTTTTATATCTTTAAAGTGTATGTTTTATCTTGTATCCAACTAAACCATAAAAAACTAAGTATCCATAGCATACTACAGGTATAAAAAAAGATAATTTAATTCCTATATAATCTGCTACTATACCTTGCAACAATGGTATTAATGCTCCTCCAACTATCATCATTACCAATAACGAAGAGGCCTGACTTGTATATTTTCCTAAATCTTTTATTGCTAATGTAAATATGTTTGACCATAAGATTGAGTTAAATGCTCCAATTGCAATAGCGCTCCAAAAGGCTATCTGTCCATTACATAAAATCATGATTAATAATAGCACTATAACTATTACTACAAATAAGGTTAATAATTTTGAAGACTTAGTACCTCCTATCAGAAAAAACAAATAGTTACTAATTAGGAAAACTACAAATAGCCAAATTTTAGAAAATGATAAAAATTGTATTGAAAATGTACCAGCCTCAATCTTTATTGCAGTAATAAAATAGAGTATAAAAAAGAAAAACACCGATAACAAAGCCATTAATAAGTACTTTTTTATTTTATCAGTCATCTCGCTCATAGATACCGATCCCAAAAATCTTCCAATCATTGCTCCTCCCCAGTAGTAGGATAAAAAAACTCCTGCCTCAGCTTCTTCCATCCCCATAACAGTTTCTAAACCAAAGAAGTTTATTAAAAAACTACCAATAGATACTTCACCTCCTACATAAAAAAAGATGGCAAACATCCCTAAAACAACGTGTCTGAATTTTAAAACCCCAAGTCCTTTCTCAATTTTTTCGGTATTGATAAAAGATGGTAGGTTAACAAATTTTACAATAATAGCTAATACAAAAAACAGGCAACCGTATATCAGATATGGCATTTTTAAAGATTCTATTGTAATTTCACCATTAGAAAACACCTTATATAATAATGCTGCACCTACAATTGGAGCCAATGTGGTTCCAAAAGAATTGAACCCTTGAGCTAGATTAAGTCTACTTGATGCAGTTTTTGGTTTTCCGAGTATAGCTGCATAGGGATTGGCTGTAATTTGTAAAATTGTCACTCCAGAAGCAAGAACAAATAAAGCTCCTAAAAACACTTCATACCGCTGATGATTGGCAGCTGGATAAAAAAGACAACAGCCAATTCCACACAATATAAGTCCAATAATAATTCCGTTTTTGTATCCTATTTTGGAAATAGGATCTCCTATACTAACCGAAGTAATGAAATAAATAAGGGAAATGATAAAAAAGGCTCCAAAAAAAGCAAATTGTATTAATGCTGCCTGAAAATAGCTAAGTTCAAAAACAGCCTTTAAATGAGGGATTAATACATCATTCATAACCGTAATGAACCCCCACAGAAAAAACAAAAAAACAATCACAAAAAAAGGCTTATTATAGCTTTTCTGTCTTTCTGATATTACGGATTCGTAATCTGGTAATATTGACATATTATTTATTATTGTTTATAAAGTAGATTTATGAAAAAACAGACTGAAACCAGATGATATTTTAATTGAAAAAACCTTATCTACATGAATGTTTAGATTTCTTAAACTCACTTATTCATTTTTCTATTATTATAGTATCAACTATTATTTCTATAGTAGATTCCTTTCAAATAATTCATTGAATTGTAGAACAAAAATAGTTTCTTTAAAAACCCTCCTTTTATACAGGAGGGTTAATTAATTACTATCAAAAAAACACTATGAGAACTACATTTCAACCAATAGTTTTATTCTTGTTTAGCCCACCATAAGGGAGTATGCACAGCATCATTTCCTCCCAAATGATTAACAGCTTGTTGATATCCATTTGGTACATTATTAGGAAAATCGGAAGGGTATTTTAGTCTTTGTCCATAAAACTTCACATTATTAGTCATAAAATTACCGCTATTTAATGCCGGTAAATCTGGTAATAGATTTTCAACGGCTGGGTTTTCAAAGAATGGCAAGCCCAATCTTCTATGATCACTCCACGCTTCTAGGGGTAACCATGGTGTCTGAGCAATATATTTTTGTGTAATAATCTTGGTTAAAAGATCATTTTTTACAGTACCTCCTTTGTAAATTGTATTCTCTGGATAGTTAACATTAACTGACCCAGGGCTGCTTGTATAGCCATCAATATAATTCATCGAGATAGTTGTAGGTGGTTCTATAACATGTCCCCAACTCACAGAAGTTCCTACTCTATTATAATCTTGAGAAGTCAAATATGAGCTTAAATGTGAAGAAACATTTAAATGAGTAAAACTCTCGTTAATCCCTTGTTCATAAGCTGCTTGACCGCCCATAGGGACACTCCACCCTCTTACAGCAGCTTCAGCAATTAGGAAATAAGATTCCCATGAAGCAAAAAATACCCGTTCGGCAGTACTATTCCTATATTTATTCGATAAACGTGGTAATGTACCGGCATATCGTAATCTATTTTTCGAACCTTTAGCCCCCCAGTCACCAGTGGTTGGAGCATTCCAGGTAAATGCAGCATCTATTTCAACAACAACATTGTCTGCATCATCGAGTAAATCTCTCTTGGTAGTAGTTGCAGCATCCGACCAAGAAGGGTATGTATTAAAATCTGGATCGTCAAAATCTCCTGGGATTTTATACATCTCGTATGCTCTTGGGTCTATAGTGCTGTGTAATCCATCAAACCAAAAACCTGCCGAAGGATCATTAGTCATTGTTGTAAAATGATCCTCAAATTTTAATCCTATATAATTTGCTGGTTTTATATTAGTATGTTGGTCTACTGGCAATAAATCCTGAGATGTTATACCTCCTAAACCGATCATTATGTTATTAAGAGTTGGAGATAAATACTGGTTATTCCATTGTCTAGCCATTACCCCTCCATAAGAATTCCAATCATCTATTTCCTGAACCTTAAAATTATCTGCTAATGATGCTATATACATATCACTTACAGCATTTTCAAACTCTTGTTGTGCTTTAGCAGGATCTACTTCAGATAACCTCATGGCCAAACGCATTCTTAAAGAATTAGCATACTTCTTCCATTTGGTATAATCGTATCCATATGCAGGATCAAGTTTTTCTAATCCGCTTGGATTAATAATTGAGGCATTTAATTCTGATGCGGCCTCTTTCAACTCAGATAAAAGATAATAATACACATCTTTCACACTACTATATTCTGGATTTTTTCCTTTAAAACCTTGAATAGGAATAGGCCCAAAATTGTCACTCATTTCGCTCATAAGATACGCTCTCCAAATTCTTGCTACTTGCTTCAAATTAGCAGTATATTCCTTATCTATTCCAGAATCAATATGAGTATCTGCTATTTTAATTCCAGAATTAATATCGTTTAACCATTTAGAAACATATCTATTATAATAATCACTAGTCCATCCATCACTTTGAAAACCTTCGGATAATGTTCCAATTCTATCCATTCGTCCTGCGTCTTTCCAATACAACACAAAAACTCGTTCTCCAATATGTGGATCTTGCTGTGCTCCTCCAATAGAATTATTTATAAAATATTCTATTTGTACTTGATTTTCATTAGCTGCTACAGGGTCTACATTGATTTCTTCAAAATCAGAACATGAAAACATCAATAAGCTCAAAAGCAAAGCTGTTTTTTTTACTATTTTTTTCATCTTTTTAATTTTTTAAAAACTTACTGATACATTCAAAATTATACTACGTGTTGTTGGAGATGAAAGGCTTTCAAAACCTGTAGCATTAGTTGAAGTAGCATAAACCGATTCTGGATCAACTCCGTTTAAATGACTTTTAATCATCCAAACATTATTAGCTGAAATTCCTAATGTCATCTTTTGAATTTCTATTTTTTCTAACCATTTAGATGGAAGAGAATAGCTTAAGTTTACATTTCTTAATCTAATGTTTGTAGCATCATAAATATTAGCTTCATTTATCCCTAAATTACCAGATCTACCTGTAATTGCTGTCCAGTAATTCTCAGGAGAAACAGCTACTGTATTTGTTGTGAAATTGCCACTACCATCATCTACTACTCCATCAACCAAAATATCTTCTCTCCCTCCATTTACTACCGTTGCAGATGCATTACCGATTTCTTGTAATGCTAGATTTGTTCCTGAAAAAATTTCTCCTCCTAAACGAGCATCTATCAAAAACCCAAGGGATATATTTTTATAAGTAAATGTGTTAGAAAATCCAATCATAGCATCTGGTTGTTGATTTCCCAAATTGAAGCTCTCCTCAGTTGCCAAAGGCAATCCATCTCCATCAACAATAATTTTACCAAAATTTGCATCAGATGGGTCTTCTACTCTTCTATATTTGGTCCCCCATATTTCTCCATAATTCCCTCCTCTAAATGCCAAGATTGATAAATTATCAAATCCTCCCAAACGATATTTTGTAACTTCATCTGTAAGTTCGAGTATTGTATTTTTATTGGTTGAATAATTAAGATTTACGTCCCACGAAAACTCTTTCAAGTTATCAAGTATTTTTCCACTTATCCCTAATTCATACCCTTCATTTTGTATATCACCTGCATTAATTATTTCAGAATTAAAACCACTTAATGGGTCTAAAGGAAGTTCTATTAGTTGATTAGTAGCATTAGATTTATACCATGCAAAATCAATAGCTAAACGGCTATTAAAAAATCGTCCTTCAAAACCAACTTCTAATGATTTAATCAATTCATTTTTCACATCAGAATTAAACAAAACATCACCACTAGTAGCTGTTGTATTATTATTAGGATCACTTCCTATTGTATAAAAATTGTAGAGTTTATATGCATCCAGATCATTTCCTACTGAAGCATATGAAGCTCTAATTTTACTAAAATTCAACCACTCTGGCAATTCATTAAACATTTCTGTAAACACTAAAGAAGTACTGATAGATGGATAGAAAAATGATCGATTGGCTTTACTTAATGTAGAAGACCAATCGTTACGTCCAGTAGCTTCTATAAAGAAATAACCTCCATAGTTTAACTGTAATGAACCGTATAGAGAATTAATCTTTTTTTCACTAAAAATTTGCTCTATAGTCGCATTATTTATTCCGTTATTTAATGAAAATAAATTTGGAACTTCAAGATCTCCAGAATTTGAACTTAGTCCACTAGCTCTATTGGACATTAAATTTCCTCCTAAAGTCAATACACCTCCAAACTCTCCAATGATATTATTCTTTGAAGCAGTAAGTAAAGCACTATAATTTTTCTCTATAAATGTATTTTTTCCTAAAGAATACCTCCCAGTATTAGAAAGAGGGCTACCAGAATACAATTTAGATTCTGTGTTAGTAGTATACAAATCGGCACCTGCTTTAATTTCAGCACTTAACCAGTCGGTCATTTCATATTTTAATGAACCATTTAATAAAAAGCGATCTCTCGAATCTTCGCTTAAATTCTTTTCTATTGACCAATATGGATTTACTGCATTCGTATCCAAATACCATCTCATATTATTCGATGGATCTGTATGCATTTCAAATTCTGCAATATTCAATGATCTTGGTAACAGTGCTACCGTACGATAGGGATTACTAATATTTGCTCCATTTAATGGTCTGTTTTCAGCTTTTAAGTTGGTATATTGTACTTTTACATCTGTAGTCCAATTATCTTTTTTACCAAATTTTGATACTGCTCTTGTTAATAAATTTAGTCTTTCTAGAGTAGCTCCCGGTATATTACTATCATCATTTAAAAAGTTTACTGAAGAATAAACTGATGTAGCATCATTAACTTGCTGTTGAAATGATATACTATATGTCTGATTAAATCCTCCGTTATAATAATGATCTAAATTATCATAAGCCTGTAACGCAACCTGTTTTCCTTCCCAATCCTCTACTGACTGTCCTTCAATTTTTGGCCCCCAACTTGATACCGATTGGTCTTCAAAAACTCCATTTGTTCCTTGTCCGTAAGAATTTTGAATCTCTGGTTTTAAGAATATACTTTGAAACCCCGTAGTTGCAGAAAATGTTATCCCTAGTCCTTCCCTTGTTTTTCCTGTCTTTGTTGTAATCAATATCACTCCATTTCCAGCACGTGAGCCGTACAACGCTGCAGCAGCTCCTCCTTTTAACACAGAAACACTCTCTATATCTTCTGGGTTTAAATCTCCTAAACCATTTCCTAAATCCTGTGAAGGGTTAAAAAAATCATTCTCGGTAGCTCCTGTAAAATTGTTCATTGGTATTCCATCAATCACAATTAATGGTTGATTATCTCCTGTAAGAGAATTATTTCCTCTTAATACAATTTTTGAAGAACCCGCTGGACCATTACTTCCTCTTACAATTTGAAGTCCGGCTACTTTACCAGAAATTGAGTTCGCCAAATTATTCTCTCTTGCTTCTAATACAGTAGTCCCTTTTACTTCTTGCACAGAATATCCTAAAGATTTTCTCGCTCTTTTAATTCCCAAAGCCGTAACAACGACTTCTCCTAATTGTTCAGTATCTTCAATTAATGATACTTTAATTTCAGATTGTCCATTTATTGATATTTCTTTTTCTTCAAATCCAAGAGAAGAAAATATCAAAATACCTGATAAATCAGAAACTTCAACAGTATAATTACCATCAAAATCTGTAGATGTTCCATTAGATGTTCCTTTTTCAATCACATTCACTCCAACCAAAGGCATCCCGTCTTCACCCGTTACAATACCAGAAACGGTTTTTTTATTTTGCGCTAATGTTACACTACTAAACAAACACAACACAAATGTTAAAAAAATCAGTAATTTACTAACCATACTATCTTTTTTTAGTTAATTTATTTCAATATCGACAGTACAAATGTTACTCTAATGCTAATTTTTTATATAAATTTTTCGATCAATGACAACTCAAAAAGGTTAAATAACATCTAATTGATTCATAAAATTTTGTAGATATTGACAAATCAACCGTTTTCAAATCATACCGTTTTCATATTATAGTTTTCTATGTAGTCATTTCTATGTTTGATATGATCATTATCCAAGCATAGAAAAACAAAACCAAGTTGACTTATCTTATTTATTTCAAAATGAATTGCAACTTTCCCGTTTTGGTTAATTCCTGATGTGAGATAAAATAACTCTGATGCTCTTTTTCATTTACTAAAACCGTATTAATAAAAGCTTCTCCATCAGAAATAGAAGAGGTAATTACGATCTTATCATTTTTATAATATTTTTTATCTAAATGAATCGTAATTTTTTCAAATTTTGGAGTACAAAATGTATATATGGGTTGGGCTGGTGAAACTGGGTATATCCCCATCATCGAGAATATAGCCCAGGCAGACATGGTACCTGTGTCATCATTTCCTGGTAACCCATCCGGAGTATTCTTATAATAAGTTCTCAGGAGTTCATTGACTGTTTTTTGTGTTCTCCATTCTTCTCCTTTTATATAATTAAACAAAAAAGGGTACGCTATATCAGGCTCATTAGCCATATCATATTGCTTATTGTCAAAAACTTTTTGTAATTGTTCTAAAAATGGTTGATCACCTCCCATGAGTTTTTTTAATCCCGAAATATCATGTGGAACCATAAAGGTGTATTGCCAGGCATTTCCTTCTATAAACCCAAGATTTTTTACAAAATTAGCTCCTGTATCAGGATTATAAGGAGATAACCAGGTTCCATTATCATTTTTAGGTCGTAACAAATTAAATTCTTTATCAAAAAGCTTTCTATATGTTAATGATCGTTTTGAAAAACGTAAATAATCTTCTTCTTTACCCAGTTCTTTAGCTAGTTGCGCTATAGAAAAATCTGTAATATTATATTCTTGTGTAGTAGATACCGATCCACTACTGGTAGTTTTTGTGGTGAGATATCCTTTCTCTATGTAATCCTTAATTCCAGGTCGTAGTGGGTTATCATCTAATTGATCTCCACTTTTGAGCATGGCTTGATATGCTTTTTCTATGTCAAAATCTTTAATTCCTCTTAAGTACGTATCTGCAATAATAATTCCTGCTGGATCTCCAACCATAGTTGTTGTTTCTGTAGCATTTAACTCCCACTTGGGTAACCATCCTGTTTCATCATAAATCTGCAACATGCTCTTGACCATATCTGATTGTTGTTTTGGATATACCAAACTCATTAATTGATGCAAGTTCCTATAGGTGTCCCAAAGTGAAAAAACGGTATATCGAGTTCCTTTTGTTTGTAAAGTTTCTCTGGTTTTCATTTTAGGGTATTCTCCATTTACATCATTCAAAGTATTTGGGTGTATGAGTGTATGATATAGAGCAGTATAGAATTTTATTTTATCCTCTTTTTTACCTCCTTCTACTTCAATTCTTGATAAGTATTGATTCCAGTTTCTCTTGGTTTCTTCACGTATTTGATCAAAAGTTTTATCCGAAGTTTCTTTTTCTAAATTTTCTCTGGCATTCTCTATACTTACATACGAGATTCCTACTTTCATTTCTACCTGTGTAGGGGCTTCAAAATGATACTTCATATATCCTCCAATACTATCTCCTACTACCTCTTTTGTATATCCTTTCTTTATTCTTTCTTTGCCATTGTACGCCATCCACTGTGCTTCAACTCCCTTGTATTTCTTTGTTTTTTTCCATACTCCAAATTCATCTGCAGGTTTTGAAAATCGAGCTACAAAATATACAGGATATGCTTCTTCTGGTTTATAATAACAAAATGATCCTACATAACGCATTCCTTCCATTTCTGTTGAAGACACTATTTTGATCATCCCTCCTTGTTCATTGGTGAGTCCTAACCCCAAATTGAGTAGTATATTAGATTCTCCCTTTGGAAAAGTATATTTACTCACTCCTGTTCTAGTCGTAGCTGTTGTTTCTACTTTAATATTGTATTTATCCAGTACGTTGGAATAATAGCCTACTTGTGCAACTTCATTAGAATAAGTGCTCCCATATAAAGAATGATCGGTTTGGACTGCTCCTGTGGTTGGCATTGCGAGAATCACGCCTAGTTCTGGGCATCCTACTCCACTAAGGTTTACATGACTAAATCCTGTTAAAAAAGTATTCTCGTGGACATAAGGTGTAGAAAACCAACGACTATCTTTTTCTAAAGGAAGATTTTGTTTTCCTGCTACATTAAATGGAGATACACTTGCCATCCCTCTTACTGCTATTGGTCCTGGGTTAGTTGTCCCAAAGTTTGAGGTTCCGATAAACGGGTTTACATATTGTGTAATATCAAGTGACTGCTTTTCAGAAATACTATTTTCTTTTACTTTTTCTACTTTAGTTTCCTTTTGGCAAGAGAAAAACAATAGGGCAGTTATCATCCATGCTCTCAAAATATATGTCTTTCTAAAAATAACCCTGATCATGCTCTCTAATTTTTATGTAATCCTTTCGAAATGTTAAACACATTGAAAATCTTTTCTAAATTAAATTACTCCTTACTTAAAGAATAGGGCACCTCTTCTTTTGAATTTGCCCATTCTATATTTGGAGTATCAGCCATTTTGAAATCTAAACGTCCTCCTTGCTGAATTACTTCATAATCCAAATAGCTGTTATGATATGTTTCTCTGTTTAATGAAGCAGACTGGATGTAGAAATTTTCTTTATTATTTTCTGGAGCACTAATTACAAACTCATTTCCATTTTCTAATGCAATTGTAGCTTTCTTAAACAATGGACTTCCTATTACATATTGATTTACTCCCGGAGTAACCGGATAAAACCCTAATGCACTAAAAACATACCAGGCAGAGGTTTGACCATTATCCTCATCTCCACAGTATCCATCTGGTGTTGCAGAATACAGTTTAGTTAATACTTCACGTATTTTTTCCTGAGTTTTGTACGCAGCATTAGCATAGTTATAGAGGTAAATCATATGCTGGATAGGTTGATTACCATGTGCATAGTTTCCCATATTTACAATTTGCATTTCTCGAATTTCATGAATTGTAAACCCATAGTAAGAAGCATCGAATTCAGGAGGCATGTTAAACACATAATCCAGCTGCTTCTCGAACTCTGATTTTCCGCCCATTAACTGAATCAAACCTTCTATGTCATGAAAAACAGACCAGGTATAATGCAAACTATTACCTTCGGTAAAGGCATCCCCCCATTTTAAAGGATTAAAAGGAGATTGAAAACTACCATCTTTATTCTTTCCTCTCATCAGTTTGGTAGTAGGGTCAAATAAATTTTTGTAGTTCTTAGATCGTTTATAGAAGGTTTCTGCGATATCCTTTTTTCCTTGTTTTTCTGCTATTTTAGCAATGGTGAAATCGGCATATGCATATTCTAATGTTCTTGCTGCATTTTCATTGATGTTCACATCATAAGGAACATATCCAAGTTTATTATAATATGTTATTCCTTCTCTTCCCACAGAACGTATTTCCTTACCATTGGATAAGGGACGCCCTTCTGATGTTGTTGCATTTTTTAAGGTTGCTTCGAATAAGGTTTCTATATCTATGTTAGGGATTCCTTTTAAAAATGCATCTGCAATTATTGGTGCTGAGTTTGAGCCAATCATACAATCCCTATGTCCCGGGCTAGCCCATTCGGGAAGCCATCCCGATTCTTTATATGTATTAGCTAATCCTTCCATGATATGACTATTCAATTCTGGATACATCATATTGAAGAAAGGAAATACCGCTCTAAAGGTATCCCAAAATCCATTATCGGTAAACATATACCCTGGTAGCACTTTCCCGTTATAAGGACTATAATGCACTATCTCATTTTTTTCATTGAATTCATAGAATTTTCTAGGAAATAGCAATACTCTATATAGACAAGAATAAAAAGTTTTGATATGATCTAAATTATCATCTTCTATCTTAATTCTACTTAACTCTTTTTCCCAAGCCTTTTTGGCCTTTATTTGAGTTTGTTGGAATGTATCGTTTCCTATTTCCCGGTTCAAATTTAATTGTGCTTGTTCTGGACTAATAAAAGATGATGCTACTTTAACATGTACTGTTTCTCCTTTTTTAGTTTTAAAACCTATTATAGCTCCCACATGCTCCCCTTCGTTCTCTTTTGAGTTTTCTGCCAATTTCCAGCCATCGTCCCAGATATGATTAACTTCAAAATCTTTATCAAATTCGGCTACAAAATAATTATGAAAATTCTCTGGAACACCTCCACTATTATTTCTACAGTATCCAATTATCTTACGTTCTTCTGGGATAATCTTTACCATAGAGCCTTTAAAAAAAGCATCCAGTATAATATATGATTGTTCATTTTCAGGAAAAGTAAATTTAAAATGTGCTGCTCTTTCGGTCGGAGCAACTTCGACAACTACATCATAATCTGCCAAATACACCTTATAATGATATGGCTTTACGGTTTCTGCTTTATGAGAGAACCATGATGCTCGCTCATCTTCTTTATACTTGAGATCTCCTGTAACTGCCATTAATGAAAATGCTGCATAATCGTTGATCCAGGGACTTGGTTGGTGTGTCTGCTTTATTCCTCTTATTTTGTTTTCATCATACTTATACGTCCATCCATCTCCCATTTTTGAAGTCATGGGTGTCCAGAAATTCATTGCCCAGGGAGTTGCTATTGCAGGATAAGTATTCCCATTAGATAAGTCAAAAGCTGAGTCGGTTCCCATTAATGGGTTCACATAATCTACCAAACTCTGTGTTAGAACGGCTTCTTTACGTTCTTTCTTTTCTATATTTTGTTCTTTACAGGATAGTATTGATATCATTATCAGACAACTCCATATTAGTTTACCTTTCATCTTTCAGTTCTTTTTATGTATTAATCTGCTATATTATCCATTACTAATTCAACTCTACAGCATTCCCATGACCTCTATACAGTTTCAATTCTCCTTCTAATTCTACTTCTAAAACAGTTACATAGGTATTTAGATTTTCTTTTTTAGGGACTTCTATTCTTACAATTCCCGGAATATTGTTCCAAGACGCTCCTCCGTTTCGAACAAAAGCAAGTTCTTGCTCTTTTCCGACTACTTTAATTGATTTTATTTTATTCTGAATTCCTTTAAGAGAGATATAGTTTTTAGGTTCATCAAACAGACATAAATACAATTTTGTAGCATCCTTACTTAGTAGTGTGGGGCCATAAAAATGGCCATATGGCAATCCTGCTTTGGTATCAAAAACAACTTTTTTATGTATATCAATCCAACTTCCTAGTACTTCTAATCGTTCTTCTTGTTCTTTAGGGATTGTTCCATCTGGTTTCATTCCAATATTAAGCAGTAAGTTTCCTCCTGAGGCTATCACTTCAACAAACGTTCTTATAATCTGCGAAAATGGTTTGTAGTTTGTATCTGAAGGAAAATACCCCCAGTTATCATTCATGGTCATACAAAATTCCCAAGGTCCTTTTGGTCTCACCACAGGAATCCCTTGTTCGGGAGTACTATAATCTCCGTATGTTTTTAAACGAGAGTTCACAATAGTTTTAGGATTCCAGGATAGTAATGAATCTTTTAAAGATTGTGCTCTCCATTCTTCACTTGATTTTTCCCAATCTCCATCAAACCAATATAAATCAGGTTGATATCGATTACTTAATTCTTTTAATTGTCCTTTATAAAATCTAACAAACCGTTCCCACCTTGTTAGATTTTTCAATCCTTGTTGAGGATAATCATTTTTAGTATCAGGTCTGGGAAATACTACATCATAATCGGGATGAGACCAATCACATAAAGAATAGTATAATCCTACTTTTAGTCCTTCATTCCGTAGTGCTTCTACATATGGCCTTATCAAATCTCTATTAGCAGGTGTTTTTTCTTTAACATTTAGAGTACTGTATTTGGTATCCCAGAGCGATACTCCATCGTGGTGTTTGGTAGTCATCACAGAATACCTAGCTCCTATTTTTTTAAACAGTTTAGCCCATTTTACCGGATCATAATCCTTAGCAGTAAATCCATCACCTTGTTTCATATATTTTTCATAGGAGATTTTTTTATGATATAATGACCAGGACTCTGCTATTCCATTTACACCATAATATCCCCAGTGAATAAATACACCAAGCTTGGCATCTTTAAACCAAGCTAAGCGCTCCTCTTCTGTCGGTTCTTTATTTTGTGCAATCATCAGATTTCCTATAATCAACAAAACAAGTATGCAAATCGTTCTTATGTATTTCATCCGATTCATTTTAAAACATTAATTATCAATTAATTAAAACCTCATCTACAAATAACCAAGTATCTCCTCCTCTTGGACTCTTTTTTAAGTTTGCCACTTTCACTTTAATAAATCTTGCTGTATGCTTTTCAAAATTAATTTTAAAATCTTTTAATTCAATATTAGCATTAGCAGCATAGTCTTGTTTTACTTCTCCTACTTTTTTAAACTCTTTTCCATCCACTCCTGTAAAAACTTCTATTGCAACCGGAAAATATATTCCTGAGCCTTGATGCTCCATCGACCCTACAATTACATGATTTATGGTATCTTCTTTTTCGAGATCTATTACAATTTCCATATCATCCTTTAACCATGCTTGCCATTGCCCATCTCTAAAATGTTTTGTTCCTCTTAAGGTATTTACTAATGTAGATTTTCCTGTTCCTGTATATCGATCACTATAAGGAATGGTATAGACAATATTGCTAGCTACTCCTTTATGAAATACTATGGTATCTTGAAATACTTCGCTAATTGGTTTGTTATCTTTAAATAATGACGCCTTAACTATTGTGGTTTTGGTTAATACAATAGGTTGCTCATATTTAAGAGGAGTATCCTCTAATCTATCATTATTCAACGCATATCGTATATCTGCATCAGTATATTCACTTTGTAATGTTAATGAAACTGATTTCTTTTTCAAATCTGTCTCAACTGCTGGTCGTATTAAATAAGAGCTCTTTGCATAATTAATTCCTAAATACTCATATCGTTGAAACATGCTAGGTATTCGGTTTGAAAAATCATCCCAATTCTTCTGATTTTTGGTACTCCATACCGCTTCCGATAAGGCTGCTAATCTAGGATAAATCATGTACTGCGATTGTTCTTTGGTAGGTAAATATTCTGACCACAAGTTTGCTTGCCCACCAAGTATATGATTCGCTTCTTCTGCTGTCATTGAATCTACAATAGGATCAAACTGATATACTTTGCTTAGTGGTAGGTATCCTCCTATTGCCAAAGGCTCTTCATTTTGAGGACCTTGATAATGATCAAAATAACAGTGAGAATTAGGAGTCATCACTACATCATGTCCTTGCGCAGTAGCTTCTAATCCTCCTTTTACTCCTCGCCAACTCATTACAGTAGCATCTGGAGCCAATCCTCCTTCTAGGATCTCATCCCAACCTATTAATTTTTTTCCATGCTTATTAATAAACTTCTCCATACGTTTCACAAAATAGCTTTGTAATTCTTCTTCATTTTGTAATCCTTCTTCTGCTATTCGTTTCTGGCAGTACTGGCATTTCTTCCAATTGGTTTTAGTTGCTTCATCTCCACCTATATGTATGTATTTTGAGGGAAATATTTCCATAACTTCAGCTAATACATCTTCTAAAAAGGTAAACGTACTTTCTTTTCCTGCACAGTATATATCTGTAATTGGCCAAACTCCTCCAGATGGTACTCCTATCGGTTTTTCATTACAAGATAAATGAGGATATGCCGCAATAGCGCAAGATACATGTGCTGGCATCTCTATTTCTGGTATAATCTCCACATTTCTAGACTGTGCATATTTCACAATCTCTTTTAACTCTTCTTGTGTCAAGAAGCCTCCGTAGGTTGCTTTATCTTCTGCCGTAATGGGCAATCTAGCATTCCAATGCAGGTTCTCCTGATCCACCCTCCATGCTCCTACTTCTGTAAGTTTTGGATATTTTTTTATTTCTATACGCCATCCTTGATCATCAACCAAATGCAGGTGCAACACATTCATCTTATGCATAGCTAAACCATCAATAACTTGTTTGATATACTCTTTATCAAAAAAATGACGAGATATGTCCAGCATTAACCCTCTCCATTTAAAACGAGGGGCATCTTTAATTTCTATATTCGGAATTTCCCAGCTTATATTTTCTAATTTGGTTTTACTTTCGATTGCCGTAGGCAATAGTTGACGTATCGTTTGTATTCCGTATGAAAAACCAGATGAACTATTTGCTATGATTTCTACACGATTGTTATTCGCTTTAAGCTCATATACTTCTGGTTTACTATTCTCATCAACCGTAAAGGTTATATAGTTATTTTTTGGTTGTTCTTCTGTTGTTTTTAAATCCCATCCTACTACTGTTTTAAATTTATTTCTTAAAACATGAATTGACTCTTCTGATATCTCATTTGAAATAAAAAACTTGGTGTTTTCATTGAATTTGAATACTCCCGGATTAATTTTAATCATTTCTGGTTTAGGAATGATTTTAATATCCGCTTCTGCATATATTCTTTTTTCATTCGTTTTACAACCTAATACTATTAGAATGATGATGAATAGTGTGAATTGTTTCATCTGTTTATATTTATTGGTTTAGAAGTCATACTCTGTCTAAGTTCGGCACAAGTATGAAATCTTTGACTATTTCGGTATACTATTATTTTAAGGCTCTTTTATTCGATTAACCCTATCTCAATCTATTTCTAATTTTCCCAAGCCATTTTAAACGGTGCATCTTCTAATCTATTTCCTTTTTCTATATCATTTACGGCATAATTAAAGCCTGATCTTAAGCTGTATCCACCATATTCTCCATTTTTATTTAATGCTATGAATCCTACCTGAAGATATTCCATGTCTTTATGATTCTTGTGTTTATTATAGATTCGTTCTACAATTTCTTTACAAGCTTCAGCAGGAGATTTCCCTTGACGCATTAATTCTACTACCATAGCACTTCCTGCTGTACGAATAACAGCTTCTCCCAAGCCAGTTGCTGCTGCTGCACCAACCTCATTATCCAGAAATAACCCGGCTCCAATTATTGGAGAATCTCCCACTCTTCCATGCATTTTCCAGGCCGCACCACTGGTTGTACAAGCTCCTGATATATTTCCATCTTCATCTAGAGCCAACATACTAATTGTATCATGGTTTTCGATATTTATTACTGGTTTATAATTAGATTTCTGTAACCATTCTTCGTATGCTTTTTTGGTTTCGGGAGTTAATAAATTCTCTTTTACAAAACCTTGACTTAAAGCAAATTGCAACGCTCCTGACCCTGTAAGCATTACATGCGGAGTTTCTTCCATTACTTTTCTAGCTACAGAAATAGGGTGTTTAATATGCTGCAAAAAAGATACAGCCCCACAATTGCTATTATGATCCATAATACAAGCATCCAAGGTGACATTACCTTCTCTATCAGGAAATCCTCCTATCCCAACACTTTGATTCTTTGGATCTGCTTCTGTTACCCGTACTCCTTGTTCTACTGCATCCAATGCATTCCCTCCTTTACTTAATATTTTCCACGCCTCTTCATTGGCTGCAATACCATGATTCCAGGTAGAAATAACGATGGGTTTTACACTTTTTTTAATTTCTTTTTCTTCCTTAACAACAGCTGTTTTTCTTTCTTTTTCATTTGTTTTACAACTAAAAGTTATTAGTATTAAAAAAAGTGATACATAGTAATACTTAGTGTTAATTCGCATAATCAATATATTTTATTTACTTCTGGTAATGATGAGTTTTTAAACACTTCATCGTTTGGAAAATTACTCATTTCAAATTCGAGAAATCCTCCGTTTATAATTTCTTTATGTGTTATATACATACGATCAAGTGGTTTTCCATTTAATCTTATGCTCTTTATATATGTACTCTCTTCGGATAAGTTTTTAGCCGTTATTAAAAACGTTTTTCCTTCAGGAAGCTGAATTTCTGTTTGCTCAAATATCGGTGCTGTAATATGATATGCTCCTTGTGCTGGATTTACAGGATAAAATCCAAGGGAACTAAATATATACCAGGATGACATTTGTCCGCAATCTTCGTTACCGCAATGTCCATTGGGTTCATTTCTGTATTGTCCTTCTAAAATCTCGCGAGTTAGTTTTTGTGTTTTTGAGGGTTGATTTACATAATTGTACAGATATGCTACATGATGACTAGGTTCGTTACCATGCGCATATTGCCCAATCATTCCTGTACTAAAAATAGGTAGTTTATCTTCTGGTTTGGGATCATAAGAAAACATAGAGTCTAGTTTTTGTGTAAATCGTTCTTTACCTCCTGTACTTTTTATTAATCCTTCTATATCTTGAGGTACAAACCAGTAATATTGCCAGGCATTACTTTCGCAATAATAAGAGGTATATTCTTTTGGATTAAAGGGTTCGAAAAAGTTTCCTAAAGTGTCTTTGGGTTGAATCCAAGTATTTTTATCGTTATATAAATTTTTCCAGTTCTCAGAACGTTTCATGAAATATGTATAATCCTCATTTTTCCCTAAGTCTTTTGCAAACATGGCGATACACCAGTCATCATAAGCGTATTCCAAAGTTTTAGAAACTGACCAGTTTTCATGATGTTTCTCTACCGGAACATAATCCAAACGCTTATAAATATCTATTTGCCTATCATCTACCATAGCGCTTTCCTTACATGCTTTATAAGCTAGTTCGGTATCAAATTGAAAATCTTTGAAATATGCGTCAACGATAACCGGAACAGCATGATATCCAATCATCATATTGGTTTCGTTACCTTGCATCGACCATACAGGTAATGTTCCTGTTTCTTTATAATGAGCAAGCATAGATTGAATCATATCGGAGACTCTTTCTTGCTGAATTATAGTGTATAAAGGATGCGCTGCCCTAAAGGTATCCCATAATGAAAATGTATCGTAACGATTAAATCCTTTTGCGTTTACGACAGAACCATTCGCTCCTTTATAATTTCCATTAGGGTCACTTAATAATGTTGGAGCCAGCATAGATTGATACATCATCGTATAAAAAATACTCTTCTTATCATTATCTGCTGTTGTAATTTTAATTTTCTGCAATTCACGTTCCCAAATAGACTGAGCTTTACTTTTATAATAATCAAAATTATTTTTTGAAGCTTCTTTATTCAATGATGCTAGAGCACCTTCAATACTTGCTGTAGATATCCCTGCCTTAATGATAATTTGTTCATCCTGCGCTGTATCATACTGCAATACAATTCTTGTATCTGCTCCCTGAATAGGAAGAGTTACTTGCTCTTCATCTTTAAACACTTTATATGCTGCAAAAGGCTTTGAAAATTGCATTACAAAATAGATACGCTGGTCTTTTGCCCATCCGGTAGACATTCGATATCCCTGAATAGTTTTTTCATCCACTTTTTCAATATAGGTATCAGTGGGCTTATCCCAGTTTATAGCATACCCCAGATCTACATGTATTGCAGTTGCAGTATCTTTAGGAAACGTATATCGATGTATACCTACTCTATTGGTTGCTGTAAGTTCTGCCTTAATTCCATAATCCAATAAGTCTACCGTATAATATCCCGGTGTTGCAAATTCTTTATCATGGCTATATGTAGAGAATGGTTTATAGTTGTTTTCTTTTATTTTTTTTGAAAACTTACTATTTGTAGGCATTACTAGTATATCATATAAATCTCCGGCTCCGGTTCCTGTGAGATGAGTATGCGAGAAACCACTAATTATAGAGTCTTTATAGTAATATCCTGCAATTCTATCCCATCCGGGAATTCCTATATCTGGACTCAACTGCACCATGCCAAATGGAAGTGTTGCTCCTGGATATGTATTGCCCGGACCATCTGTTCCTATGAATGTATTCACATAAGACGTTAATGATTGTTCTTGTAGATTTACTGAAACTCTCTCTTGATTACAAGACCAAAACAATACAATAACAATGATATGTAAATAGATTATTTTTTTCATTTTGACATGGATAGGTTTCTTAGGTTTATAAACCTAAGAAACCTGCATATACTATTATTTTTTTGATTTTTTAATCGCTTCTAATTGTTCATCGGTTATTGCACTTCCGTCGAAAAAAGATATTCCAGAAGCTCCATTATCTTTTGCCAATTGTATGGCTTTTGATACGTCATCTGCACTCATTGGAGGAAGGTATATTCCTGTATGCAATTTAGTTTGCTTTCCTTGCAGGTCTTTAACTCCTTGTTTTGTAGCAAAACCAATCCAATCTACTTCTTCATTATAGAAATTATGGTATATCATAGGCAATACTTCATCAATATTCCATTTATCCCATCGTTGTCTTACCATATGATCTGCCATTTCGGGATATGGAAATACGGCTGCGGTTAACTTTTTATCATATTTATGAGCTACTTCATAAGCTTCATCTACTACTCTTTTTATCTGATTTAGCCTAAATTGTTTCCATTCCATATCTATAGCAACATTTTTAGCATCTTTCGGATTTTTATGATGTTCTTTTTCAAACGTTTTTATACATACATCGCAGTAACAAAAATCAAATTCTGGTAATTCTTCATCTTGTACTAAATTATATTTTGGTAATAATCCAATAGGTAGGTAGACATCTGAATATCTAATATAATCGAGATGCACACTGGTTATACCTTCAACTTTTGCCAGTTTTTCTACTAATCCCAAAATATGTGCTCTGGATTCTTTTCTGGTAGGACATAACCACTGATAATAATCTACATATGGTCTAGTATCATAGCACGATTTACCTTCTCTACTTACCGCATACCACTCTGGGTGTTCTAAAGCTACCTCATCACCTGGTCGATTCATGGTAAACATCCAGGCATGAACTTCTAAACCAACTTGTGTTGCTAAAGGTGTTATTTTTTTTAAAATTTCAGGATCGGCCAACGTATTTATCAATACTGCATCTATGCCATTTTCTTTATATTTTTTGAATTCTTCTCTGTAATCATCATTTGATTTTGAGGGGTCCGCAGTAATCCAGGTCCAATACTTAAATGATGTTGTCTTTACTTCTGCTACAACTTCTTTTATGATTTCTTTTTCAGTTTCAGTTTTACAACTAACACTAATAAATACACTACATAAGAGTATAATTTTGAGCATCTTCATATCAATCTTCTTTTTGGATAATTTTACCATCTTCTTTAATAATAAACAGGTGTTTTGTATGTGGGCTTACCACTGTAATATTCCAACCTGTTTGGTGATTTTCTATGGTTTTAACGATTTTTTTTCCCTCAACAGATACACTTCCTGCTTCTAGTTCTTTAAAGGTTGTGGCCCAACGATTGTTCTTTTTATAATATTCTTTTTGTTTTCTATATAATTGATACAACAATCGTTTTACTTTTTCATCTTCGGGTATTGTAAAATCATCATGTTCTCCCACTTTTTTTGAGGAAAAATATACATATCCCCAATCTTCAGGTTGGTGCATATTAATTATCCCAATAGGGGACCAAACCCAATTGTATTCTGGTTTAAATTTTCCTTTATCATCTCGCTTTCTAGAGTATTTATTATTCTGAAGTTCAAACTCCCAATTCACTCTGGAAAAATTTACTCTCCAAAACTTATCTTTTGGAATATTTTTATGATGATACGATGTTCTAAATACTTTAAACGGAATAGCTATTTCTAGTACCCATCCATTATCGGTATCATTTGGGTTATTTATGGTTCCGTTTATTTTAACTGAAGATTTAAATCCATTGGCATCCCAATCATTTAATACCGGGGTTCCCTCTCTATATGGTTTTGTAATAAACAAGTCCCATAGGGTATTTAATGCATTAACTTCAAATTCATAATAATTATGAGTATCGTTATCTGGATCGATAAAAATTTCGAAATCATTATTATAAAAGATAATAGTATCTTTTTGTTTAAGATTTCCCCACACATGAGGTTCTTCCATTTCTGCTAGAAAATAGAAATACTCATCATCCCAAAGCATTTTTACGGTAGTCATATATTTTGGAATTTTACGTCCTTCAATATCTATAAATAACTCGGTAGGTTTTGCTTTACTCCAGGAAGATTCCGAGGCAGACCCATCAATATTTATCGATTCTTTGGTATAATGTGCGATGTAAGATTTTGGAGACACTTTATTTTCATTACTTTGCCCGTAAACCAAAGTCTCTCCGCCAAAAAGCAGTACTATAGTAAGAAGTATTTTATTGATTTTTATACCAAAAAGTTCTAGCTTCATTTTAACTATTTTTACAATGAATTTTCTTTAGTAAACTTAACAATTTTACTTATCCTTCCAAAAGCCAATGCAACTACTGTATCTGCTGCCCCATAATACATGGCTACTTTATCTTGCTCTATATCTTGTAAAGTTGCACAAGGGAATATCACATTAGGAACATCTCCTATTTGTTCATAAGCTACAGAAGGTGTCAAAAGGTATGGTTTTGTTCTATATTTTACCTGATCTGGGTTATTCTTGTCCAAAATCGCTGCTCCCATAGCATATCTAAATCCATTACATGTATTGATTACTCCATGATAAAACATCAACCACCCTTCATCAGTAAGGAAAGGTACAGAACCTGCTCCTATCTTTGTACATTGCCAGGCGCTTTCTTCAAAAGGAGTTACCTTCATTACATTTCTATGCTCTCCCCAATATTTCATATCCGGACTATAACTAATAAATATATCTCCAAAAGCAGTATGACCATTATCACTTGGGCGGCTCAACATTGCATATTTACCATTGATTTTTTCTGGAAATAATACTCCATTTCTATTGAAGGGTAAAAAAGCATTTTCACATTGAAAGAATTCTTTGAAGTTAAAAGTATATGCAATTCCGATGGTAGGTCCATGATAACCATTACACCAGGTAATCCAGTATCGATCCTCAATAAAAGTGACTCTAGGATCATACTTATAATCTGAATCTATCATTTCTGTATTTCCTGATTCCATTACAATAGGATCCTCATTAATCTTCCAGTCTATCCCATTATCACTAAAACCAGCAAAAATATTCATCTGTACAGCCTTATTATCGCATCTAAATACTCCTGCAAAACCACCATTAAAAGGTATAACAGCACTATTGAATATACTATTAGAAGTCGGTATCGCATCTCTTTTTATTATCGGATTTGCCGAATACCTCCAAATGACATCAGTACATCCCTCAGGTTTATCTTGCCATGGTATTTCATTTTTCATAGTACTTCTATTTATGATATCACTGTTTAAAAAAATATTATTTTGCCTTAAGTTTATCATACCATGTTTTCTTTAATATTACCGATGTAATAACCATTAATAATATCACGAAAGCCATACTATAATACTCCTTTATTATTAAATACATCGGAATCAAAACAAAGGTCATTTGCCAAATAATTCCAATTCCGCAATTAAACATATCTCTCCAGAAATTTTTATTAGGCGTAAAATTAGGTTCTTCTTTTTGTATTGCACTAATTACTGGTTTCCACCATCCCCAAGGTTTTGTGGTTTTATAAAAGTTTTTTAACACCACTATATCATCCTGTTTCCCTAATAAAACTCCTAAAAAACATCCTACAAAAGATATTAGTAAGATACCTGGAAATAAGTAAATGGCAGTTGTATCCGGAAAAATTCCGGGTACTATTGTTGCTGCAATAAGTCCAGCCAGCATTCCTCCAAAATACCCATAAGAATTAAATCGCCACCATATCCACTTTAATACATTTGCTGCTGCATATCCTCCATACAAAGCTGAGGTTAACCATATGGTAAGTTCATTAATAGACGATGCAAAAAAACCACCAATCACTCCTACTAATACAATAAGAATAGATGACAAATAACTATACTTAACATATGTTTTATCTGATGCTTTTGGATTGATATATTTTTTGTAAATATCATTAACAATGTATGCCGGTGCAGCATTTATAAAAGCAGCGAATGTTCCCATAAAAGCAGCTAGTAATCCTGCGAGCAACAAACCTTTAAAACCTATTGGGACAAAGCGATGAATAGCTACTGGTAATATGGTTTCGAAATCTACATCTATTCCTGCTTGCTGTAATTCTGGTCCCAAATACACTAAACCTAATACGGCAAATCCAGTGATCATTAAATATCTGGGAACAAAAAGCACAACTATAGTAAAAGCGCTCATTTTTGAAGCTTCTACTTCATTTTTTGTAGATAAAACACGCTGCATATCATAGCTTGGTACGGGACCTGCAAGGCTGGCAAAAATACCTTTAAAAATCATCATCATAAATAGAAAACCAAACAAAGAGAATCCATCTTTCTCTATCTTTTTATTTACACTATCGATATACCCAGTCCAATCCAAATCCAATTTCATATCAAAGAATACATTATTCCAATTCTCTGGTGTTGCCGCAGCAATTTGCTCTGCTGTAACAGAAGTAAAAGCAATATATCCAATAACCAAACATGAAATGGTCATAATCACAAACTGAATAACTTCTGTCCCCACTACACTATACATTCCTCCTTTTAAAGTGTATAAAGTGGTTATACCTATAATTATCAAAGCATAAGATTGTTCTGAAGCCACTACAAGCAACCCCAGGTCAAAAGATAAATCCCAGGGAAAAAATATAATCGCAAATTTGCCTATCCCTTCAAAAAAATAAGCTATAAAACCTAAAGTACTTATAACTGCAAAAACTGTTACTATGATATGAGAAAGCTTAGCTCCAAGTGCAGATCCAAATCTATAAGTTATCCACTGTGCTCCTGTCATCACATTTGACCTTCGTAACCACGCGGCCATAAAAATCATAATAAAAACCTGATTCCATACTGGCCATAACCAAGGAAGCCAGGCGCTTTTCATTCCGTAAACAAAAAGAATAGTAACCGTCCACATTGTACCAGAAACATCAAACATCCCTGAAGCATTTGATAGTCCGAGATAATACCACGGAATTTCATTTCCGCCCAGGAAATAGGATTTTATATCTTTTGATGCTTTTTTAGAAACATAAAATCCAAAAAGAAGAGTAATAATAATATAGCATAGAATTATTACAATATCTACGGTAGCTAGGTTCATTTAGAGTTGGTTATTTCTGTATACCCCAGTTTTTGTTAGGAGATTCTCCCATTACAAAGTGCAATGTTCCTCCTTCTATTATTTCCTGATGAGTAATATATGATCGATCAAATTCTTTTCCGTTTAGAGTTGCAGATTGGATATATATGTTTTTATCTGAAACGTTCTCAGCTTCTATACTAAAACTAAGGTTATCTGATAATTCTAAAGTGGCTTTTTCAAAAATTGGGCTTCCGATTTGGTATTCTCCTGATGCAGGATTCATAGGGTAAATCCCCAAAGAACTGAATATATACCAAGCCGACATTTGCCCACAATCTTCATTACCGCTTAATCCATTGGGGGTTGTATTATATTGTGTTTTTAATATTTGGCTTACCCAATATTGTGTTTTCCAGGGTGTATTAGCTTTATTAAACATATAAGCAATATGATGACTGGGTTCATTACCATGCGCGTATTGTCCTATAAGGCCAGTAATATCAACAGAAACATTATCTCCTGTAATTTCAGAATCTTCAGTAAATAGCTGTTCGAGCTTTGTGACAAAGGTAGTTTCGTTACCAAACAATTCTATTAAACCTTCAACATCCTGAGGCACAAACCAGCTATGTTGCCATGCGTTTCCTTCTGTATAATCAGCATGCACTCTATGAGCAGAAAATTTGGGATCAAATGGCTCATGCCATTTTTTGCCATCCTCAGATTTTCCTCTCATAAATCCGGTCTTGGCATCAAAGAGGTACATATATGCTTCGGATCGTTTTAAGAAATACTCATAATCCTCTTCTTT
Organism: Aquimarina sp. MAR_2010_214; assembly: GCF_002846555.1. Classification (NCBI taxonomy): domain Bacteria; kingdom Pseudomonadati; phylum Bacteroidota; class Flavobacteriia; order Flavobacteriales; family Flavobacteriaceae; genus Aquimarina; species Aquimarina sp. MAR_2010_214. The sequence continues at coordinate 2,515,298 of NZ_PJMS01000001.1, read as the reverse complement.
CCCCAGAGTTTTAGCTACTTGTGCAACACACCAATCATTATAGGCATATTCTAATGTAATCGTAACCGATTCATCTAGCAAGTTATAAGGGATATAACCATATTTCTTATAATGTTCTAACCCTCTTTCATCTTGCATCATAGTAGTTTTCATCGCTTCATATGCTTTTTCGATATCAAAGCCTTTAATGCCTTTTAGATATGCTTCGGCAATCACTGAAACAGAGTGATACCCAGTCATCGTATTAGTTTCATTAGCATATAAAGTCCATACAGGTAAAATATTTTTGTTTTCATAATATGCTAACATAGAATTTACGATATCAGAAACTCTATCTGGTTCTAAGAGTATGAGTAATGGATGTTCTGCTCTAAAGGTATCCCATAGCGAGAGTGTAGAATACGCAGTATAATTCTTTGCAAAAACAACACTATCATTTTCTTTTCTAAACGAACCATCCCGATCACTATAAGTAACTGGTGCTACTTGAGCATGATATAATGCAGTATAAAAAATGGTTTTTAAGGAATCATTTTTAGTGCCTATATGTATTTTTGATAATACATTTTGCCATGATGAATCAGCACTTTCTACAATACTATCAAATTCAAATTTATTTTTATATGCAGAAATATTGTTTTTTGCATTTTCAACACTTACTGAAGAGATCCCTACTTTAACCTGCAACTGATTGTTGTTTCTTTCATTAAAAAACAATTGTGCAGACGACTTTACACCTTTAATAGCATTGTTATTTTCAACTTTTTTGGTATCTGTGTATAAATCATAGTTATTGATAGCTTTAGAGAATTTCATCACAAAAAACACTTTTTGATTTTTTGCCCATCCAGTGCTATTTCTATACCCAGAAACTGTAAATTTATCTTCGATGTGTATTTGTGACTCTAGTGTTTTATCCCAATTAATAGCATATCCTAAATCTAATATCACAGATTGTGTGTCTCCTTCTTTATATTCATACCGATGAAAAGCTGTTCTAACAGTAGAGGTTAATTCGGCATTAATATCAAAATCTTCTAAAAACACACTGTAATATCCAGGTGTCGCTTTTTCTTTATCATGAGAATACTTAGATTTAAAAGGAATTTCATCTCTTGTTTTGAAAGGAGTAGATAAATCCACTGTTTTATTAATAGGCATTAATCTTATATCATTAAGATCTCCTATTCCGGTACCACTAAGGTGTAGGTGGCTAAAACCTATTGTTAGAGAATCTGAATAATGATATCCTGAGCACCAATCCCATTCTGAAATACCATTGTCCGGACTTACTTGTAACATCCCAAAAGGAACTGTTGCTCCGGGGTAAGTATGACCATGGCCTCCTGTACCGATAAATGGGTTTACAAACTCTACTAAATTACTGTCTTCTATTTCTATACTACTCTCATTTTTATGCTCTTTCTTACATGAAAAAGTAATCAATATTGCTATTACTAATAATTTAATATTGCGAAGTATTTTCATCTATTTACATTTATTTTTTTATCATTGTTCTATAAAGAAGAGTAAGTAATGACATAAATATTTACAAAACATATGGTTAAAAGAATAATTTTAGATCAATAACAAAGCAACTCAGTTAAACGTCATAAAATTTGGGGAATATGCTGCAAAAAATTAAAACGGCACTTAATATAACATCTGGTAATAACTATACTATAACAGTAAAACATCATGTTATATTCTGGCTCGTATATTTTCTATTTACCACTTTTAAATGGGGTAGTTATTTTAACGATTATGTCTATTCTTTAAAAACTACTATTCTAGGTTTTATTATACATATGTCTTTAAGTTATTTCAACATATATTACTTAATGCCAAAATTCGTAGACAAACGTAAATACCTAATATACATATTTTTACTATTTACATCTCTTTTCACCATGGTTTTGGCTAAATTTTACTTTACATATTTCTTAGTTAATCATAATGTTTGGCCAGAAGGGCCTGAAGTAACCAATGAATTGACCTTAAATTACACTATAGAAATGATGTTGGGTGAACTCTATGTTGTCTCTTTTGTTTCTGTTATTAAAGTAACCCTGGACAGGCTTAGAGAGCATAAAAAATTAATTGATGTCGAAAAATTACAATTAGAAACAGAATTACGCTTTCTTAGAGCTCAAATGTCTCCTCATTTCTTTTTTAATACTTTAAATAACATATACTCTCTTTCTGTAGAAAAATCAGATAAAACTCCAAAAACCATATTGAAGTTATCTGAATTAATGCGATACCTACTGCATGAAACCAATCAAAAAAGACAATGTCTTAGTAAAGAAATTATGTGTCTTCAAAATTATCTGGATTTAGAAAGAATTCGATATGGAGATTCTTTAAAAATACATGTAAATATTTCTGGAGAAATCGAAGGAAAAAAAATTGCTCCGATGCTACTTCTATCATTTATAGAAAATGCTTTTAAACATGGTGCTAATAAAAATGTTGGAGAAATAGAAATTGACATCTCTTTTACTATAGTAGATGATTTTCTGCATTTTAAGATTGCCAATCCAATTCCTTCTAAAAATAATAAAAACAAAATTGATTCCTTTTCTGGTGGTATTGGAATAGGAAACGTAAAAAAAAGACTTGAATTAGGTTATAAACCTGATGAATATAATCTGACCATTAGTAAAAGTGACAATCAGTATATTGTTGAATTAAAAATTAAAGTATAATGGATTTAAAATGTGTTATAATAGATGATGAACCATTGGCTATTAATGTTATAAAAAATTATGTTGATCAGACAAAAGGGTTGACTTTTTTAGCTTCATTCAACGATGCAACCGAGAGTATTGATTATTTAAGAAGTAATGAAATAGATCTCCTTTTTTTAGATATTAATATGCCTCTTCTAGATGGATTGAATCTATTAAAAAGTATGCATCAAAAACCACTTACCATAATTACTACTGCCCATGAGGAATTTGCAGTAGAAAGTTATGAATTAGAAGTAGTAGATTATTTGGTAAAACCAATCTCTTTTCATAGGTTTATTATGGGTGTAAATAAAGCTTTCAAAATAAAAGAGTATCAGCAAAAAGATAATTTTACTACCCCTAATAAACGAGCTTATATCTTTTTAAAGATTGATAAAAAGAAGCTGCAAAAAATATATCTAGACGTAATACTATCGATCGAAAGTTTAGGAGATTATATTAAAGTGAATACATTATCTAATAATTATATTGCTCATCAAACTTTAAGTAATTTTACAGATGATTTGCCTTCTGATAAGTTTATTAGAATCCACAGGTCTTATACCATATCAATTGACAAAATAGAATCTATTGAAGGGAATAGTATAGAAATTGCAAATAACAGATATCCAATTGGACGAAGTTATTTAAATGAAGTAAGAAGTGTTATTTTTAAGGTGTAAAAACTATTTATTGCTGAAAAGATAAGGTTTTCTAAGGTGTACTATATATTAAAACACTATCTGGAGAAAGGTATAACCACATCACCTCAAAAATTCACAAAACACTGTTTTTCAATAAATTACAGGTGAATTCTTGTTTTCACTCCTACATACTGGTTATAATCATACAAATAATTTAGATTTCCTTAACATTCTGTCTACATATTATTTGGTACGTTTGTTTCTTATGAAAATTAGGGATTTAAAAAATTATATTACCTATATTTTTATTGTCATTTTCCTTTCTCTGAAAGTGGCAGGTTTGCATGTACTCACTCATGAAGATGATGGTATAGAGCATTGCAAAATTTGCGATCTCGTCTCTATAACTAATTTTACTCCTGTTACAACCAATGACACTACCCAAAATTATGTAAGCAATACCTTTGAATTTTATACTCAAAAAAATGTAATAGATCACTACAACTTCGTTTATAGTAGTGATACAAATATTACTAGACTATTTTCTAGACCTCCTCCCTATTTAGCATAGTTGTTCTGCTCTATTTTTCATTTTTAACAATTAAATTCTTTCTTTTTAAGTGATTTAACTTACACGATTTTTATACTTGTGTATTTTCTTAAATCAATGAGATAATACTATTTCTAAGTGCTTATCCTCATTACTTTTAAAAGATAATTCAGTTTATGTCTTTATAAACTATGGTTTTCTTCTGTTACTCATGTTTTTAGGGTCTAAACTTAACGACTTCCAATTTTAAGTATTCTAATTAGACTGTAACCTCATATAATCTCACGATTATAAATATTTTGATATAGGAATAGTTATTCTCCTATTTAAAATCTCAGTTCAATTACTATCACTTAAGACTATATACCTCTATTTATTAATATGGTCTCTTTTTAGAGATACAATAATACTATAAACACAATGCTCAGAGCAATAAATCTTTCAAAAAACTACAATGGAAAAAAAGCATTAAACAATGTTTCTTTTCAAGTAGAACAAGGTTCTATATTCTGTCTCCTTGGTCAAAACGGAGCTGGAAAGACCACAACGATCAACTTATTTCTTGGTTTTATAAAACCCGATAGCGGGCAAATCTTAATCGATAATGAAGAAATAGAATCCAATGCTACTTCTATAAAGAAAAAAACAGCTTATATCCCAGAAACTGTCCAACTGTACGGAAACTTATCAGGAATAGAAAACTTAGATTTTTTCAGTCGTTTGGCTGGGTATAAATATTCTCAAGAAAAATTACGAGAATTCTTGGCTAAAGCTGGACTACAAGAAGAAGCATATCTCCAACGTCTATCTACTTATTCTAAAGGAATGCGTCAAAAGGTAGGTATTGCAATTGCAGTTGCAAAAAATGCTGATGTTATTTTTATGGATGAACCAACATCAGGTCTTGATCCCAAAGCAACAGCCGAATTCACTACAACTTGCAAAGAACTTATTAAAGAAGGTAAAACCATATTTATGGCGACTCATGATATATTCAACGCAGTACATGTAGGTACCACTATCGGAATCATGAAAGAAGGCTCCTTGGTTCAACAGATTAAAACAGATGGTATAGACGCCAACCAGTTAAAAGAATTGTATTTAGAAACTATATAATATCCCCATGAAAAAAGAAGTTTTATTTATTTTATTTGCTCTTATTTGTCAACAAGGTTTTTCCCAAATCAATATTAAAGGTAAAATTATTGACACCAAACAAAACAGTATACTTGGTGCTACTGTTTCTTTTCATAGTGAAGAAAAAAAAGAAGGAACTATTTCTAATGAAAATGGAGAATTCAACTTTGTTTTGCAAGAAACAGGAACTTATGAGGTTACGATAAGTTATGTTGGTTTTGATTCTGTTACCGAGGTATATGATTTTTCAGAAAACAAGAGTTATGATCTTGGTACAATAACTCTAAAAGAAGATGTACTACAACTTCAAACAGTAGAAGTAGTAGGGCGTACAAAACGAGATTACAATAGTGACTATTCGTTCTCTGCTACCAAAGTAGCCATTGCGAACAAAGAATTACCGCAGGCTATTGCTTCTGTAACAAAGGAACTGATTGCTGATAGGCAAGCCTTTCACTTAGCAGATGCTGTGAAAGTAGTTAGTGGTGTTAGTCCATCTAGTTTTTATAATCAGTACAATATAAGAGGTATAAGCCAAAACGAAGAAGGGCAGATCATTAATGGTATGCGTACTCGGCAGTTTTATTTCTTACAACCACTTACCTCGAACATAGAAAGAGTAGAAGTGATAAAAGGGCCTGCCAGTGCAACTTTTGCCAGTGTTGATCCCGGTGGAAGTATTAATATGGTTACTAAAAAACCTTTATCGGTAGATAGAAAAGAAGTGAGTTTAAGTGTGGGTAGTTTTAGTACTATGAGAGGAACTTTGGATTTTACAGGACCGCTTAACGAATCAAAGACTTTACTATATCGTATCAATGGGGCATATCAATCGGCACAATCTTACCGTGATTTGGTAGGTAATAAATCTATCTTAATATCACCATCATTTAGTTATATTCCCAACGAAAAAACCGCCATCAATGCAGAGTTCATCTTCAATAACATGAACGGTAATTTAGATCGAGGTCAACCTATTTTTGGTGCTGTAGCAGGACAAACAAACCTTAACAGTACTCCTATAAGTCTCAATTTAGGGGCTTCCAGTGATTTTTTCAAATCAAAAGAAGTAATTATTATGGGAAATATTTCTCATAAGTTCAGTCCTAATATTACTTTTAACACCTCTTATATGAAACAAACCTGGACCGAAGATTTACAGGAGCATCGTACTACAAATGCATTTGCTGTAGATATTGCAAACGAGCCTATTCCCAGTTTAGTCTCCATGCGATTTGTACAACGAAAGCAGTTTTGGAGCATTGATAATGTAAACAGCTATTTCAATTTTGATTTCAAAACGGGGTCGATAGATCACAAATTATTGGTTGGGTATGATTTGCACTACTGGAAAAAACTTAAAGGAGGCGGTCAAAACTCAGCAAGAGGTTATTTATTAAATGATGGTAGTGTCACCAGATCTTATGATCCAGCAAATGCATCAGATTATCAAACCATTACTATTGGGGGGCGTACATTGCCCAAACCCAATGTTAATCATTTTGATTTAGCAAACCCATCATACACGATACAAAATATTCAAGATTATACGATTAACTCACGTATTGCAGTTCCTTCTGCATTAACCATGAGTAATGCTGTCTATATTCAGGAACAGTTGAAATGGAACAAGTTCTCTTTATTATTGAGTTTAAGAAATGAGTGGTTTGAGGACATAACTAATTATAAAGCAAACAATGAATCTTCTTTCACAAATCAAAAACTCCTTCCTAGAATCGGTATAACCTATGCTGTAAATAATAATATTAACGTATATGGAACTTATTTAGAAGGTTTCCAACCTCAATCTAACACTGTTACCTTACTACCAAGTACAGGTCAGTTTTTTTGGGCTGATCAATCAGCTTCACGATTCAAGCCTCTAATTTCCGATTTAAAAGAAATAGGGGTGAAAGCTGATTTGTTTAATAAAAAGATAACAATGAACATGGCTTTCTACGAAATTAATCAGAAAAACATTCTAATGAGTGCCAATGACCCTTCGCAACCTGATTTGTTGGTACAACGTGGAGCCGATCGTAGTAGAGGATTTGAATGGGATATGGCAGGCTACTTACTACCCAATTGGCAAATAAACGCTTCGTACAGTTATATCGATGCCGTTATCGTAACTGATGCTAATGCTACTTTGAACGGTGCCAGAAAAGAGAACGTACCAAAACATAGTGCAAATCTGTGGACACGTTACAATTTCGACAATGGGTCTATATTAAGAGATTTGGGTATTGGGTTTGGCGTACAACATCAAGGAAGTAAAGTCCCTTGGTTTACACGTGATTTTGAAGTACCAGCCTCTACCATTTTTGATGCAGCACTGTATTATACTCCTACTAAAAGTAATCTACAGGTAGCGGTAAATGTGGGTAATTTATTTGATACAACATATTGGTTGGGTGCACAAACATACACGCGTTTGTTTCCTGGAGCTCCTAGAAATATAACGCTTACAACAACTTATAAGTTTTAGGGATTATTAAAAACATAAATGTTGGCAAAGCCATGGCTTTGCCAACATTGAAAAAACAATAAAATGATGAATTCTGAAATACTAGTAGCAAAGCTTTTTTGGAAAGCGGCTTTTAAAAACAAAGGTGTATTTCTGCTTACATTCTTTATCGGATTATTAATGGTGTATGCTGCATATTCGGGAAGGAAAAATTTTAAAACCCAGAACGAAATACGAGCAAAATACCAGTCCGAAGCTAGAAAAGATTGGGTAGACAACCCGAATAAACATCCGCACAGAATGGCACATTACGGGCATTTTGCCTTTAGACCCAAAGCTCCTTTGAGTGTTTTTGATTTTGGGATGGAATCTTTTTTGGGAAATACAATTTTTTTGGAAGCCCATAAACAAAATACCGTAAATTTTTCGGAAGCCAGCTTCTCCACAGGGATGTTACGTTTTGGGGAAATCAGTATTGCTATGATTTTGCAAGTTTTACTACCCTTATTGATATTTTTTTTAGGATTTGGAGCTATTGCCACCGAAAGGCAAAATGGTACTTTAAAGATGTTACTTATTCAAGGCCTGAAATGGCGAACTTTGATTTTAGGTAAATCTATGGGGATCATTGCAGTAATAATGACTCTTTTCATACCTATCGTTCTTACAACAATTTTTCTTTGCACAGGGTTTCAAGATATGAACACTTCTACAGACGAACTTCTTAGATTGTTCTTTATCATTGTTTTCTACTTTATATATCTAGTGATTTTCTGTGTAATTGCAGTATTGATTTCTGCCATAAGTAAAACTTCCAAAACATCATTGGTTTCCTTGATTGGTATATGGCTTATGTTCATTATTATCATACCCAGAATTTCACAAGCCTTGGGAGCAAGCATTTATTCGATTCCCAGTAAGGCCAAATTTGAATCAGCCATAGGTGAAGCCATTGCAAAAGTTGGTGATAGTCACAACCCTGATGACCCTCATTATAAAGCATTAAAAGATTCATTATTGGCTGTTTACAATGTAGATTCTGTAAAACAATTACCTTTTAACTATAGTGGATATCAAATGAAAGAAGGTGAAAAAATTAGCACTAATATTTACAACCAACATTATAGTCAATTGCTCGATATCTATTATAAACAAAACGTTTTTTCTAGAGTCATATCTTTTCTAAATCCTTTTATGGCGGTGAAAAACCTATCAATGGCGCTTTCGAGTACTGATTTTTCCTCTTTCTTAAATTTTCAAAAACAAGCGGAAAACTATCGATATGATTTGGCACAAGAGATGAATAATCTTCAAATAAAGCATATTAGCAACGAAGCAAAAGGCTCTTCTGATAAAAACCATATTCTTGACAAAAAACACTGGGAGGAAGTAGAGGAATTCAAATACAAACCTACGAGCATTTCACTGGTCTTTAAAAGTGAATGGATGTCTTTCGCTGCTTTTTTGTTTTGGATAGGTCTTTTAGTTTTCCTCATTCATAAATTTTCTAAAACTCTCAAAGCAATATGACACATTTAGCATTTTATAATTTGATACGCTCCAATAGTGTGAAAATAGGGTTATTGTTTCTTTTTCTAACGGGTGTTATTAGCCTTTTTATAGGAAAACAATTTATTCAAAAACAGAAACAGAATATTGCAGATACGGCCATTTATCAAGAAGAACATATTACTCAAAATGTAAAATTTCATAAGGACGACATGGGGCTTTTGTTGTATTACCTAAAATTTTCATTGGTAAATGAAGTTCCAGCAATTAGTGGTTTGTCTATTGGGCAACGTGATGTAAACTCTTCAATAAAAAGTGTTACAATTCGAGGACTGGAAGGGCAAAAACATGATACTGACCTTAATAATCCCTATAATTCATTACTTGGTAGTCTTGATTTTAGTTTTGTATTAATTTTCTTGTTTCCTCTCTTAATCATCGCTTTTACCTACAACATTATTTCGGAGGAAAAAGAATCTGGTACGTGGAGCATGGTAGCAGTGCAAAGTAAATCTCTCTTTAAACATATTCTCAAACTCTTTTTGATTAGGATAGCCCTTATTTTGGCAGTTTTGCTACTCATCCTTTTTCTAGCAATACCAATTTTAGGCATCCCTATAAATGTTGATTTTTGGGCAATTATAGCAACCTCTGTTAGTTACTTATTGGTCTGGTCTGGAATCTGTTTTTGGGTGGTTTCATTGCAAAGAAGTAGTAATTTCAGTGCTGTGGTCTTGCTTGCTGTCTGGATTTTGCTCATCATTATCCTACCAGCTGCGGCAAACAATTATCTGGTCAATAAATACCCAGTTCCTGAAGCATTGGAAACAACCTTGAAACAACGAAAAGGCTATCACGAGAAATGGGATATGCCAAAAGAAGCTACTATGGACAAGTTTTTTGCTCACTATCCGCAGTATAAAAAATACCCGGTTCCCAAGGATAAATTTAGCTGGCTCTGGTATTATGGAATGCAACAAATGAGTGATGACGAATCTCTAGAATCCAGTAAAACAATGAAGGAAAAAATAAAACTAAGAGAAAAAGTAAGTCAGGCAATATCTCTAGTAATACCAACGATGCATGCTCAATTGACTTTTAATCAAATTGCGCAATCCGACTTAAATAACCATATACTCTTTTTAGATCATCTGGATAAATATCATGAAGAATTAAGACTATATTTCTATCCTAAAATATTCGAAAATTATCCAGTTAAAAATGAGAATTGGAAGGAATTTAAACCAAAGTATGCATCTATTACGCATACCGTTAATTGGACCAATTCTATACTTCCATTAATATTAATTACAGTAATCATTTCATTAATTAGCTTTTTTAATTTGAGAAGGATCTAACATAAGCATAGAGATGCAGCATTTAAAATGTACTTCTATCTTTTTACATACCAGTATCTCTTCAAACATAAAGTTCAATCACAAATGTGGTTGAACTTTTTTATTTGTTTGCCTTTTATCAAAAAAACGAAAGCAAGAAAACTTAGTTTCTGTATTTTTGATTTTGTATTAGTGATAAAAAATGATATACATAGCAGGTATTAGTATTGCTTTATTTATTTCTGCATTACTTCTTAATAAAAAGAGTAAATCAAAATCAGACATGATTCTTTTGGGATGGATGATCCTGATCGCTGTTCATCTATATCTTTTTCACATTAATCTCACCGAGTATATTTTTCAATTCCCTCACTTATTAGGGTTACACTTTCCCCTTCCTCTATTTCATGGTATATTTTTATATTATTATGTATCTGCTGTTACCAATCAATTTCCAAAAAAGAGTTGGAGCATCTTATTACATTTAACTCCAATTATTTTGTCTTATCTCTATTTGGTTCCTTTTTTTCTTCTTTCGGGAGCACAAAAAATAGAAGTGTTTAAAAATGAAGGCAAGGGGTATGAGATGTTTATGAACATAGGTATATTTCTAATTTATATATCGGGTATTATCTATGTATTATGGTCGAGTATTTTATTAAAAAGGCATAAAAAAAATATCTTGGTGCAATTTTCTAATATTGAAGAAATTGATCTAAAATGGTTGCGATTTTTGATATATGGTTTAGGTATCATATGGAGCATCCTGATTTTTACGAATAATGATATTTATATCTTTATGGGAGTCTCTGTTTTCGTTATTTTAATTGGCTTTTTTGGAATACAACAAAAAGATATTTTTAGTAACCGGGATTCAGTGTTAAAAAGAAATCAAAAAAAGGGATTAAAAAAGGAAAATCGAAAAACAAAATATATAAAATCTGGTCTTACCGATACATTAGCCGAAGAGACTTATAAAAATCTAATGTTATTAATGACCGAAGAAGGGTATTATAAAGAAAATAACCTTTCATTAAATGACCTAGCTTCTAGACTGAACATACATCCCAATTATTTATCTGAGATAATTAATAAAAAAGAAGAAAGGAGCTTTTATGATTTTATTAATGATTTTCGTGTAGAAGAGTTCAAAAGGCTTATTAATATTCAAGAAAATCAACAATTCACATTATTAGCTTTAGCCTATGATTGTGGATTTAATTCTAAATCATCATTCAACCGATATTTTAAAAAACATACCGGAAAAACACCTTCAGAATATCTCAAATCGATTGTGAAATAACTCTAATACATATCTTCCCTAAAGTATCTTAAAAAATCAGGTGTCAGATTACAAGTTGAAGCGTGATACTGTTTCGACATCTATATGTTTGCCTTAAAAATTCAATTAAGCAAACTTTTGTAAATGAAAACTTATAACATTATTCCAACGATCATCATTACGTTATTAAGTAGTATTCTGATTTCTTCTTGTGCTCCAAAAATTCCGGTTTTTGGTAAAAACAAAGCTTTGAAAGAAGGTGATATTACAATAAGGCAAGGGACATTTAAAAACAAGAATACTAAAAAACACCCCAAGAAAATTAAGGCAGATTACTTTTCATTAGCCGTCAAAGAAAATCGAAACAACCCAAATAGTCGTATCATTACCATACCTGTCGTTAAATTACATTCTATAAGTAATAGTCCGAAAGAGCCCGTTTTCTTATTAGCAGGAGGCCCTGGAGCTTCAAACATATGGAAAAATCCCAGATTATGGTTACTTGACAATCATGACATAATTATGGTTGGATATCGCGGGGTCGAAGGCTCTGTACAACTTGATTCTGAAGCATTTGAAAAAACACTGATAAATCACTCAAATGTATTTTCTACTGAACATCTAAAAAAATTAGGCAATGTTTTAAAGAATGAACTAAAACAGTATAAAAAAAAGGGAATTGATATTAATGGTTATAATATGATCGAAGTTATAGATGATATTGAGCTTGCCAAAAACAGACTAGGTTATGACAAAATAAATCTATTTGGCGCTAGTTATGGAACACGTTTGGCATATATATATGGGTTAAGATATCCTAATAGTATTCATAGAAGTGTAATTGGAGGTATAAACCCTCCAGGGCATTTTGCCTGGGATCCAGATGAAGTAGATAATGTTCTTAATAAATATGGAGAATTGTGGAAAACAAAAGCTTCGAATCTTAAAAGATCACCCGACATAATTAAAACCATCCAAAATGTATTTTCTAAATTACCTGTACAATGGAAAAAAATCCATATCGATCCGGGAAAAGTACGGGTAACTATGTTTAGTATGCTATATACAACAGTAGGAACAGCACAAATATTTGATGCTTTTATTGCTGCAGAGAAAGGAGATTTTAGCGGATTAGCATTTTTGGTTATGATGTATGACCTTCTTCCTGATGTAAAAAAAATCTATTGGGGGGAATTTCTTACAAAATCCATCACAGCCGATTATCAATTAGAAAAAAATTATACTGCTGCAATGGATTCTAAAAGCAATCTACTTGGTGCTCCCCTATCAAAACTATTTGAAATAATCAATCATTCTGAATGGGATGTACAAATGATTCCTAAACAATATAGAACATTCAAAACTTCATATGTAACTACTTTACTAGTCAATGGAAATTTGGATGTAAGTTCTCCCATAGAAAATGCAAAAGAATTAATTGACTATTTACCTAACGGACATTTGGTGGTTATTACAGATAGTGGGCATCATGATTTTTATAAAAAACAAGAAGAAGTCGTAAACACTATGATTAAGAAATTCTATTTAACAGGAAAGGTAAATGACGAAAGAATTAAACACATTTCTGCAGATCTAGGAAAACCAAAACAAAGTCTACAGAAATTAGGAAAATCATTGTATACTTTAAAAAAATTAGGTCTGTTAAAAATAGTTGTGAAATTATTTATGTAATACTAATAATTTCTTGCCTTTTGTCAAGAAGAATGAATTCAAAACAAAATAAGTTTGAAATTGGTTCTAATCAAAGATTAATAATAAAATTATATCTATCAATAAAATGAACAAGGAATGAATAATTTATTTTGTACAATTTATTACACAAAAAGGATACAAATCGTGTTTATAGGTATTGATATTCTTCCTATATTTTATTCATATAAGTGTTGATACAAGAAATGGAGTAACTTTATGGAGTTTGTTGAAGGAAATTTAAATTGAAAACAATTATAATCATAAATGATTTTATAGCATGAACAGTTTAGTAGCATTCATACAACAGATTATTCCTATTAACGAAGCAAGCGCTACAGATATAGCAAAATCTTTTGAATACAAAGAATTAAAAAAAGGAGAATTCATTGTTCAAGAAGGTAAAATTAGTGATGATTACTACTTCTTTGAAAAAGGTTTGTTGCGAACGTATTTATATGATATCGAAGGTAACGAAGTTACTACTGATTTTTATACTTCAAATTCTATTGTTTTTGAGGTTACCTCTTTCTTTCAAAGAGTACCTTCACAAGTAAATATACAGGCAATTACTGATTGTCAAGGGTATCGATTTTCATATAAACAACTGAATACTCTGTTTCATAATAAACCAGCATTTAGAGATTTTGGAAGAGCTATTCTGGTTAAAGAATTTATCGCCTCAAAAAAAAGGACAATTTCAATGATCAACCAAACAGCAGAACAAAGATATAAGGCTCTTTTGCAGTCAAATTCAGAAATTATCATGAATGCTCCCTTAAAACATATTGCATCTTATCTGGGAATAACAGATAGTACGTTAAGTCGTATTAGAAAAGATTTTGCTAAGAAATAAGTATTTTAAAACGAGAATTTTCTAAGCTTATTAACTTACATTACAGCATCAATCCAAAAATTGTATTTCGGATATTAGCAATAACAATCTTAACTACACTCAAAATCAACATAATGGTATACTTTCTTTAGTGTAAGGCTTACTCCATCTGATCGTTAAAAACTCATAATATTCATTAACATGATCATGTTTTTTAAAACCAATTGCTTCTAGTTTCCGATATTTGAGAAAAAACAAATCTTGAAAAGAATATTTTTATTTTTAGTCCTCGCTTGTCACTTTTCTGTATACTCACAAATTGACATTAAAGGAATTGTCATAAATAATTCGAATAAACTTCCTATAGCCAATGTAAGTGTTCTTGATGTAGATAGCAACATCAAAGTTTTTACTGATATTGATGGTAAGTTCTCAATTACAGCTCTGGGTGACATCAACTTTTCTAAAGACGGTTATACTGAAACCTCAATTGTAGTTAACAAAAATGATGATCTCGGAAAATATTTTACTATAACATTGTCCCCTATTACAAATTTGGTAGAGGTTGTAATAGAAGATTATTTTCGCCCACAAAAACATAAGTATGCAACAGAAGCTGTCTCTTCTATTACAGCTAATGATATTAATCGAGGAAACCCAATAGAGTTACACCCTGTTCTCAATAGAGTGGCTGGTGTTTTTATGCAAAACGGGACTTTAAACACAAACAGAATTACAATTAGAGGAATCGGAGCCAGAAACTTATTTGGTACGGCCAATATAAGAGCCTATTTCGGGGATATTCCATTAACTGATGGAAATGGAGAATCTTCTATAGAAGATTTGGAGCTTGGGGCTTTATCCAGTATAGAAATCCGTAAGGGGCCTTCTTCAAGTAGTTATGGTGTAGGATTAGGAGGAACTATCTTATTTCAACCCGAATTTGCAAATACAAATACTTCTGAGAGTGAATTAACTACATCATTTGGAAGTTATGGCCTAAGAAGAATTCTGGCTAAAGCCGCTGTATCCAAAGAAAAATCTAATATTACAGTACTGTATAGTAATAATCATACTGATGGTTATAGAGAAAACAATGAATATGATCGAAATACAGTAACACTGGCCTCTGGTTTTGATGCCGGAAAGAAAGACAATTTTTCGATAGTAGGAAGTTATGTTAACCTTAATGCTGGTATCCCCAGTTCATTAGATCAGGAAAATTATGAAAACAATCCAAGGCAAGCTGCATTTACCTGGGGGCGTGCTCAAGGTGCTGAAGATGTAGATTATGGGATATTAGGAGTAACATGGAAACATAATTACAATCCTAAAATATCACATAACACCAGTGTTTTTGGTTCTTTTAGAAACAATGATGAATCTAGACCTTTTAATATACTAAAAGAAAACACTACCAGTTTTGGCACTAGAAATCGAGTTTTAGGTACCCATTTAATTGCTAGTAAAGAATTAAACTGGACCGTGGGTGGGGAATTATTCTTTGATTATTATACTGGTAAGACTTTTGAAAATCTATATCAGGATTTCCCTGCTGGAACAGGTAGTGTAGAAGGCAGTCAACTTTCTGATCTTGATGAAAAACGATACTATTACAACATTTTTGCCGAAGCAAATTATAAGATTAGTAAGACGTTTAAAATAAATGTAGGTATGAATCTCAATCAGACTTTTTTTGATATCGATGATCAATTCTTATCTGATGGAGAAGATAGCTCTGGTAAATTTGATTTTGATCCTATATTCTCTCCCAAAATTGGAGTAAACTATTCTCTAAATTCTCAATTTACGCTCTACGGAAATATTGCCCATGGTTTCTCTACTCCTACTGCTTCAGAAACACTACTACCTGATGGTCTTTTTAATCCTGATATAAAACCCGAAATAGGCTGGAATTATGAGATCGGTACCCGATATAGTCTATTACAGGATATGCTTTATGGATCTTTATCAATATATCAATTTAGAGTTAAAGATCTTTTGGTTTCAAGAAGAACAATCGATGATAATTTCTTTGCTATTAATGCTGGAAAAACTACGCATAATGGCGCCGAATTAGAATTGAATTTCGATATTATAAAAGTAAACTCTGGAGTCTTAAAATTCTTTTTCAATGCATCGGTATATGATCATAAATTTGATGATTTTATAGATTTGGATACTGATTTTTCGAATAACGATCTTACCGGTGTTCCTTCTGAAGTTACCAATTCTGGAATCGAATTTATAGCTCAAAAAGGGTTCTATGGTAACTTTAGCTTTCAAACTGTAGGTAAAATACCTGCAAATGATGCAAATACAACATTTAGCAAAAACTATGAATTACTACATGGTAAAGTAGGTTTTAAAAATAACATTGGATCTCACTTCAGGTATGACTTATTTTTTGGCGCAAATAATATTTTAGACACCAAGTATACGTCTCAATTACAAATCAATGCCAGAGGGTTTGGTGGTAATTCTCCAAGGTATTTCTATCCTGGTTTACCATTTAATGCATACGCAGGGATTAACATAAATTATAGATTATAACTAATATTTCTTTGTATTTTTCAGAAATCAACAAAAAATCTATGAAGTTCTCGTCATTTTTAATCTTTCTAACCATTGTATTTTCGGCTTGCGCACAGCAACAAAAAGAAAATGATATTACCCTAGAAGATGATCCTAAAAACTATACAACAGAAGTTATTGTTCCTGATTTGCAAATCCCTTGGGGAATGGCTTGGTTGCCAGATGGTAGTATGCTCATTACAGAAAAAAGTGGAGAATTGATCCATTTTAAGAATGGTAATAAAACCTCGGTTGGTAATGTCCCAGAAGTATATAATCGCAACCAGGGCGGGCTATTGGATATAGAGTTACATCCTAACTATAAAGAAAACGGATGGTTATATATCACATATTCTTCTAAAGAAGGCACAGAAAAAGGAGGTAATACAGCTTTGATTAGAGCTAAACTAAAAAACAATCAACTAACTAGCATAGAAAAACTCTATAAAGGAACGCCCAATACTACAAAAGGGCATCATTTTGGATCGCGAATAGAATTTGATAACGAAGGATATCTCTACTTTTCTATTGGAGATCGTGGTAATAGAGATGTAAACCCTCAAGATATTACCCGGGATGGAGGAAAAATATACCGCCTTAATGATGATGGCACTATTCCTAAAGATAACCCTTTTGTTACCAAAAATGGAGCAAAAAAAGCGATCTTTTCTTATGGTCATCGCAATCCGCAAGGAATGGCAATACATCCCAATGGCACAATCTGGGTTCATGAACACGGCCCAAGAGGTGGTGATGAAATTAATCCAATCATAAAAGGTACAAATTATGGTTGGCCAGTAATTACTTATGGTATTAATTATAGCGGTACATCTATTACAGATATCACTAAAAAAGAAGGAATGAAACAGCCGTTATACTATTGGGTTCCTTCTATCGCTCCTAGCGGAATGGATTTTATTACAAGTGATATCTACCCCCGATGGAAAAACAACCTATTAGTAGGTTCTTTGAAATTTCAATATCTAGAACTCTTAGAATTAACCAATAATAAAGTTACAGAGCGAAAAAAATTATTAGATGGTGTGGGGCGTATTCGCAATGTAAGACAAGGGCCTGACGGTTTTATCTATGTAGCAGTAGAAAATAAAGGTATTCTAAAAATAATTCCTAATTAAATTAGAAACATGTAAACGCATGAAAAAATATTTAAAACGTTTCTTTATATTAGAAATTACCATATTGATCATAAGTATTTCAATTGTTGCACAACAAGAAAAATCAGATATTGAATATGTTCTTCCTGTATCAAAAATTCAAGACGCAAAATTATTAGAAAGTATAGCTCGCGGAAAAGAAGTGTATACTGATTTTTGTATGCAATGTCATCTTCCTGACGGAAAAGGATCTCCTAATGTTTATCCACCTTTAGCAGGATCAGATTGGTTAGTTAATAAACGAAAAGAAAGTATCTATTCTATTAAATATGGGTTAAATGGCCCTATAAAAGTTAATGGAAAAACCTATAATAATACCATGACATCATTAGGTCTTGAAGACGAAGAAATTGCTGATGTAATGAATTACATTATGAATAGCTGGAGTAATACCCAGAAAAAAATGGTAACTATAGATGAAGTTGCTGGAATTAAAAAATAATAATTTTTAATAACTTGTAATCCCAAAATAAATAAAATTTAAGAGTTCATTGAACATGCTATAACAATCGAGCTATGTATCACGTTAGTATAAATAACCAACCAAACCTGACATATGAAATTCTTAGCATTCATTTCTGTATTTCTAATTATATACTATGGTGATGCCCAAGAAAATCCCAATACATATAGATTTAGTTATAAATCAGAACTTTATAAGGGTACCAGATTTGAGATCACCACAAAGTTAAGAGCGTTAAAGAATAATTCATGGTTTACAAACATCCCTGAAGAAAAACAAGTAGAACTTGCTGGTTTATTCAAAAGAGTAAAAGATCAACCAATACCTAGGTTGTATAGAAAGGGTGCAATTGTATTTCTTGATGCATTGTATGCATATGAAGATTTCTTGACTATATATGATAATGCACTTTATGAAGTGATCCAACACTTAAAACATGATATGCGTCGTCTTGATTTTAAATTCGAAAGACAATTTACCAAAGCTAAAATACAACTAAATCGTACACAGAAAGAAGCAAAAAATAATATCGAACGGATAGATCTCCTGAAGAAAGATGTTCATGATAGTCATATAAAACTAGTTAGCCATAGATGGATGAAGAAAAAAATGGAAAAGTATAACGGCATGGATGCAGTTAAAAAACCAGATAATCTAATTAAAGAGTTTAAAAAGGCTGAAGCAATGAATGTCTTCACTATGCTTGAAGAAAAAAAAATGGACAAAATCAATTCGTATCTTGTGGATCAAATCATTGATTTCTTTTATAAAAAGTCGCTCCCAGAGATAGATTTGGATAAACTAGAATTAGATTATATCGATAAAATATAAATCAGGTATTACTAATAATTTATAAGTATCTTTCTTTCCTTAATAACAATTCATGACAGAATCTAATAAAGACAAAAATGCCTGGGCGTGGGTGCCTTCATTATATTTTACAGAAGGATTACCTTATGTGATTATTATCACGTTTTCTGTAATCATGTATAAAAAACTAGGAATTAGTAATGCTGATATTGGATTGTATACCAGTTGGCTCTACCTTCCTTGGGTTATAAAACCACTATGGAGCCCATTTGTAGATATTAAAAGCACTAAGCGTAATTGGTTTTTAGGTATGCAACTCCTTATTGCTATTGCATTTTTGGGAGTAGGCTTAACGATCCCTACCAATAATTTCTTTGTCCTTAGTCTTTCTTGTTTCTGGATAGCCGCATTTGCATCGGCCACAAACGATATTGCATCTGATGGATACTATCTTATTAGTCTTTCGCAAAAAAAACAATCCTTTTTTTTAGGAGTACGTAGTACTTTTTATCGCTTGGCTATGGTAACAGGACAAGGATTAATTGTAGTACTTGCTGGTTTTCTAGAGGGATATTACGGTAATAATCAAAAAGCATGGTCTTATACCATGATTATCACTGCCGTCTTCATGATTCTATTAACAGTAATCAATCTTTTTACAACTCCAAAAGTAGAAAATGAAACCGAGGATTCTAAAGATAATCCAATACGTTTCTTAGATGTTTTTAAGACCTTCTTTCAAAAAAAACAAATAGGTATTGTTCTCGCTTTTATCCTTCTTTACAGATTAGGAGAATCCCAATTGGTAAAAATGGCTTCTCCCTTTTTATTAGATCAGAAAGAAGCTGGTGGATTAGCATTATCCACTACCGAAGTAGGTACTATTTATGGTACATTCGGAATTATAGCCTTAACCATAGGAGGGATTCTGGGGGGTATTGCTATTTCGGTATATGGATTAAAAAAGTGGATGCTTCCTATGATTTTAGCTTTAAATCTACCCAATATATTGTATGTTTTATTAAGCTTCTGGGAATCATCTTCTGTGGTATCTGTTACGTTAGTTGTTATTGTAGAACAATTCGGATATGGATTTGGGTTTGCTGCTTATCTTATGTTTTTGATTTATGTGGCAGAAGGTGTTTCTAAAACTTCTCATTATGCAATAGCAACCGGATTTATGGCTTTAGGCATGATGTTACCAGGTATGATTAGTGGTTTCATCCAAGAGGTTCTTGGGTATACCGGATTCTTTATTTGGGTTGCCATTGCGGCAATTCCTGGCATTATCCTTACGAAATACATCCAATACCCCGCCACTTACGGAAAGAAAGACAAAAATTAAATTAATTCGAATAATGAACTTATCCAACCTTTCCAAAATCGAAAAAATTGGTCAGTTTTTCTTTCCTGCAGCATTTATTAATGATACAGATCAAGAAATAAAAGAAGTTGAAAAATTAATACTAGATTACAAAGTAGGAGGCCTTACCTTTTTTCATAGCAGAGCCAGTGCTGCTACCAACTTTGAAGGCAAGAAAAAAGTGATTCGAAATGAAGACAGTGCTAAGCGACTTGAAGAGCTCATAAAACATTATCAAAATATAGCTCCCACTCCACTACTAATTAGTATTGATGCAGAATGGGGATTGGCTATGCGGGTTGAGAATACTCCGCAATATCCTTATGCCATAACATTAGGAGCAATACCCGACGATCAATCAAATTTGATTACTGAAATAGGAGAATACATAGGAAATGATCTTAAAAGTATAGGAATTCATCTTAATTTGGCTCCTGTTGCCGATATTAATGTCAACCCTAATAATCCTGTAATCGGTTATCGTTCATTTGGTGAGAAAAAAGAACAGGTTACGCTTAAATCATTAGCATTTTATAAAGGACTTAAAGCTTCAGGGGTTTTAGGCTGTTTTAAGCATTTCCCAGGACATGGGGATACCGCTGTAGATTCGCACCTCGGACTTCCTGTAATCTCCAAAACTCGACAAGAATTATATGATGAAGAATTGTATCCATTTATAAAAGCAATAGCATCGGGAATTGATAGTATTTTGATCGGGCATCTGGCTGTACCTTCTTTAACCAACGGAAAAGATATATCAGCTACTTTATCAAAAGATATTATTAAAGGGGTTTTAAGAAATGAATTGGGTTTCGAAGGTGTTGTTATTTCTGACGCCCTTAATATGCATAGTGTTTCTAAATTATATCCCGAAAAAGGAATATTAGAGTGGAAAGCATTTGATGCAGGTAACGATATTCTATGTTTTGCAGAACATGTAGCAGAAGGTATTCGTACCATAGAAAAAAATGCAACTGACGAGCAAATTGAAGAAAGTTTTACAAGAATTCAAAAACTTAAAAAGGATGCTTTTAAAAAGAATATCTCGAATCCTACTTTTGATTCTGAAAAAGCAACTTCTTTAAATAGCAACATTGCCAAAGCATCACTTACCCATTATAAGTCAGATGAAGAAAGTTTTGAAAAATTTAATACCGAAGGTTTTGAAGCGGTAGCTATAGGAAATAGTATAGATTGTGCCTTTTTCGAAGAAATTAAGCGATATAAACAGTTTAATACAGCGAAAGACATCTCATCTTCTACTACTTTTTCTAGTGATAATATTCTTATAGCATTGTTTCCTCCTTCTATAAAACCAATGCATGAGTTTGGCATAGATCCAGAGATACTGCAAACTATAGAAAGCCTGAGTGAAGTAAAAAACATAACTTTATATTTGTTTGGTAATCCATATGCTTTGAGAGTACTACAAACTAAGAATATAAATAACATAACACTTGTATATCAAGATTTTAAAACTTTTCAGGAGACTGCGGCCAAACACTTTCTTAGACAACATAAAGCCATTGGTGTATCTCCTGTACAACTTTCAATATAAAAAGATATGAGTTCGGTTAAAAATCAATACACGGTAATCGGTTTAATGTCTGGAACTTCTCTAGACGGATTGGATATTGTTTGTTGCTCATTTGAAAAGAAAAATGATACCTGGATATTCTCTATTATTGATACCGATAGTATTGATTATGACATTAGGTTTAAAGAGCAATTAAAAAACACTGTGCACCTCGAACCTACAGCTTTATTGGCTTTTCATAATGAATATGGAAATTGGCTGGGTAATCAAGTGAAAAAGTTTATGAGTCAAAATAAAATTCACGTAGATTTTATAGCCAGTCATGGTCACACTGTTTTTCATCAACCTGAGATTGGATTAACATATCAAATTGGATCTGGACAACATCTGGCTAATGCATGTGAACAAAAAGTAATTTGTGATTTTAGGACCAATGATGTTGCTCTTGGTGGTCAGGGAGCTCCTCTGGTTCCTATAGGTGATCAATTGTTATTTGACCAATATGATTTTTGCCTTAATTTGGGCGGAATTAGTAACATTTCTTTTAATAATGAAAGAAAAAGAATTGCTTATGATATTTCGCCTGCCAATATGCTACTTAATTTCATTTGTTCGGCTATAGATAAGACTTATGATAAAGGCGGAAAGATCGCTAAAACCGGTATCTTAAACCCTACCCTACTAGATACTTTAAATGACCTATCATATTATACACTTCCCTTTCCAAAATCTTTAGGATATGAATGGTTCGTCGAAAAAATGATTCCTATTATAAATCATACTCAGGATTCTGCAGAAAACCTTTTACATACCGCTGTCCACCATATTACTACTCAAATAGCTAATGCTATCAAAAAAACCAAACACAAAGACAGTTCTGTACTGGTAACCGGTGGTGGTGCAAAAAATGATTTTCTTATCGAACTATTACAACAAAAATTAGATGGTTTTGCAACAGTGATAATTCCTTCAGAAGAGATTATTGATTTTAAAGAAGCATTGATCTTTGCATTTATGGGAGTTTTAAGAGATAGAAATGAGATAAATTGCTTACAATCTGTTACCGGAGCTAGAAAAGATTCTTCCTCTGGAGTTATCTACAAACCATACTAATTTTCACTACTTTTGAAACAAAAAAAGCAAGTATTAGTCGTTTTTAATGGATAAGATAAAAATTTCAAGAACACTATCCTCTAAATTAAACTTAGCTTATGCTACTATAATTCTGGTATTTCTTTTATCCGCTTTCTTTCCTCAACACATCAAAGCGCAAGAATTTTCGATTGAGCAAACAGAAGCTGAATACAAAAACCTTTATGGTCTTGACAAATTAAAGGCCCTAAATAAGTTAACCTTATATTATTACACACAAGGATCAAGTAAAGCGCTAAAGTATGCTAGGAGAGCACGTATTTTAAGTGATAATATTTTTATTAAATCCAATACTGTTGATCCTAGTGAGCGTAATCATCAGATACAAGCTTATCTCCAATTAGGGAAATTATATTATGATCGTAAAAAATATTTCGAATCTCAAAAACATCTAGCTAACGCGAAATCAATATCAGAAAAAATTAATCATCAAGTCTATTTTGATGAAGCTGAAATTTACTTAAAGAAAATTCAAGCCTTAATTGATGCTGGAGAAGTTAAAGAAACTTTTTTTTCAAAAACTTTAAGTAATCTAAAGATAGGCCAGACAATTAATGAAACTGTAGCAGAAATTAAAATTGAGGCAGAAATTGAATTTGGAAAACAAAAAGAAAAAAACGGGAATTTTTTAGGTGCTATTACGAATTACAAAAATGCCGTTAACCTATTAAAAAATGAAGGTAAAACTAAGAAAATTAATGAATTACAATTAAAAATTGCGATTTTACTTGATAGCTTAGATCAACATGTAAAAGCACAACAATTCCTGAAAGAAGCGATTTCTGAGATTGATACAGAATCTACCTATGATGATATAACCCCAGAAATAGACAATTCCTTACATCCATTATTAGACACTAAAACAGTACAGGTAAAAAACCCACAAGAATCATTACGAGTCAAACAACAGGAAATTAAGGACATTTTAATTGGTTACACCAAAGAAGAAAACTTTGAACAATCTCTGGCTTATTACAAACTATACCAGGAACTTTCTCAAAAGATGGAGGAAGATAGTTTAAAAACAGTATTCGAAAATGAACAAAAAACAAAAGAGATTTTTCTCCTAAAACAACAAAAAACAGTTGCCGATCTTAATGTAAAAGTTATAAATAAGGAAAAAGAGAGACAGATTCAACTACGCAACACTTCTATAATAATCACCCTACTAATCTTGATTAGCACATTAGTGACACTATATTTTTATATTTCAAAAAAGCGAGAGCATAAAAAATTAACAATCGTTCATAACGATCTCAATAAAACCAAAAGTAAATTAGTAGACGCAGAGCAGAGAATTATTAAATTGTTGAAACAACAATTATCTATTGATGTCGCTACAGAATTATTAACAAATGATTCTAATAGTCTTGGAGAAAATCGTTTTGTTTGTATCATGTTTCTGGATATTAGAGATTTTACATCTATTGCAGAAAAACTTAACCCAGAAGAGTTAATTAACTATCAAAACAATGTATTTGGGTTTATGATTGATATCATTCAAAAATACAATGGCACTATTAATCAACTTTTGGGCGATGGCTTTATGGCAACATTTGGAGCTCCTGTATCCCACGGAAATGATTGTCAGAATGCATTTTTAGCAGCAAAAGAAATTCTTGTAGAAATAAAAAAACAAAATGATTCTAAACACATACAAGAAACTAAAATTGGTATTGGACTTCATGCAGGTGATGTAGTTACAGGCAATGTAGGGAATGAATCTAGAAAACAATATTCTGTAACAGGAAACCCCGTTATCATTGCAAGTCGAGTAGAACAGTTAAATAAAGAATATAAAACTCAATTAATTATAACCGAAGAGGTTCATAAAAATTTAGATCCCATTCCAGAACATAGTCAACCCTTTATTGAAGTTATAGTAAAAGGAAGATCCAAATCCATAAAAATTATGCTTATCCAATAACAAAACGTCATTTTTTATTATTTGACATATACATTATTGAACCAATATCAAGAACTCATCATCACATCCTCTTCAAAACTCAAAAAAAAATCAGAAATGCTAATTATCGGAATCGCCAATAAAAAAGGTTGTGGTAAAATTACTGTTGTTAATCTAGTTACAAATGAATTACCAGAAAGTGAAAAGATTAAACAATCTATACTTAAATATGTATAATCAATGCCGCTAAGTTAAGTTCAAAAAGAATCTATTTGTCATACTAAACTTGTTAAAGTGTAATTAAACAGAGGCTATAAAGGACAAGCTCAGACCAACAATTGTAATCCTTACCTTAACGACATTGTCTGGAAACAAATTAAAATTTCGTTACAAAAATTTCAAAATAGTATAATCCTGATTTATACAAAAGATAGTTTCTTTCTACAAAAGGGAAATTTTCTTGAGAATTTAACAAGTTTACTAAAAGTATAAATACGGTTTAGTATGCTATTTTTAATACAGATAGTATTGTGTCTGTACTAAGCTAAAAAAGGTTAACATGCTAAGAAACTAGTTTCATATTTCGAACTTAATACTTAGAAACAAAAGATAAAAAAAAATTAAGGGGACAAAAGGGGGACATTCTAAAAACATCAATAAAATCAATCCGAGTAAAGCTTTGGTTAGCGCTTTATCAAGGAAATAGAATATTACTTTTTGATTTTCTTGACCTAACAAATGTTTTTTTTGATTAAAGTTTAAGCCCCATAAACTCTTAACTTATGAGTGTTGGTTTTCAGTTATTTAAAAACTCACAAACACATCCTCTTCAAAACTCAAAAACAATCTTTAAATTTGTCAAAAAAATCATAAATGCTAATTATTGGTATCGCCGGAGGAACGGGCTGTGGTAAAACTACTGTTGTTAATCAAATTGTAAATGAATTACCAGAAAATGAAGTCTGTGTCATATCACAGGATTCATACTATAAAGACACAAGTCACCTCACTTACGAAGAACGAGTTAAAATAAATTTTGATCATCCACAATCTATAGACTTTGAACTATTGGGTAAACATTTGATTGCACTTAGAAAAGGTGAAACAATAGCACAACCTGTATATTCATTTGTAGAACATAATCGTACCAACGAAACCGTCAATACAGCACCAAGTAAAGTAATTATTGTTGAAGGAATTTTGATACTTACCAATCCAAAAATCCGGGAGATGTTTGATATCAAAATATATGTACAAACAGATAGTGATGAACGCCTAATACGAAGACTTAAAAGAGATATAGTCGAACGAGGTCGTGACATGGATGAAGTCTTGGATAGATACCAAAATACTTTAAAACCTATGCATCAACAGTTCATTGATCCAACCAAAGAATTTGCTGATCTCATTATACCAAACAACAACTATAATAATGTAGCTATTGATATTGTACGTACCATTATTAAAGAACGCTTGAATTAACTTTTGTACCTTTACAACGAATATTATTCTCAATTAGATTGAAGCTAAAACAATATTTTCAGAAACTAAAAAATAAACCGGTATTGATCCCGATATTTGCCATATTTTTGAATAAATATGTACTCATTATTCTGTTATTTATAGTTTGGATGCTGTTTTTCGACACTAATTCCTGGCTTATTCACAGAGAATTAGATGAGGAGATCCAAGAGCTTGAAGATAATAAAGAGTATTATATGAAGGAGATTGTAAAGGATCAGAAAGACATTAAAGTACTAAAAGACAGTAGCGAACTTGAAAAATTTGCGAGAGAAGAATATTTTATGAAGAGAGATAATGAAGAAATATACATTATTGAATACGAAGATAGTGTACCTAAAAACAAAAAAGATGACTAAATCCCTATTCGATGGTTTTGAAGAAGTTTCTGCAAAACAATGGAAGCAAAAAATTCAATTTGATCTCAAAGGAGCAGACTATAATGAGGCATTGATTTATAAGTCTTTAGAAGGTATAGACATAAAACCTTTCTACAATCAAGAAGACATTGCAGAAAACAATTCTGCATCTCACCCTTCTTCTTGGAAAAATTGTGTAAAAATAGTAGTTAATTCAGCAATTATTGGTAATCAAAAAG
Source organism: Aquimarina sp. MAR_2010_214 (assembly GCF_002846555.1). Classification (NCBI taxonomy): domain Bacteria; kingdom Pseudomonadati; phylum Bacteroidota; class Flavobacteriia; order Flavobacteriales; family Flavobacteriaceae; genus Aquimarina; species Aquimarina sp. MAR_2010_214. The sequence continues at coordinate 2,487,996 of NZ_PJMS01000001.1, read as the reverse complement.
CCCTGGAAACTATTAAAAAAGGGGCCGAAAGTATTCATTTTGTAATCTCACAAGAAGATATTGATCCAAAAAATCTCTTACAACATATTACTTCTACTACTTCTGTTTTTATTGAAACTGAATTTCTTTCTCCTTCTTATATTCAAAAACTAAATGATATTGCCAAAGAAATTAATCTAAGCATCTATATATTAACTGATATCATTAGTAATCTGGCAAGTACAGGGAACTGGTATAAGACATTAAAAGAAGATCATGCTTCATTAGATCAAATTACTAAAAATGAATACATCAAAAACAGTATTAGTATTGATATAGGATTGTATCAAAATGCCGGTGCTACAATGGTACAACAACTAGCCTATGGGTTAGCTCACGCCAACGAATACTTAAATCATTTTGAAAATACTACAAATACATTTTTAAAAAAAACACCGATTATTTTTAAAGTTGCCGTGGGTGGTAATTACTTTTTTGAAATTGCTAAATTAAGAGCACTTAGAATACTATGGAGTACACTGGCCCCAGAATATAACGCTACAACAGAGTGCCATATTTTGGCATATCCATCATACAGAAACAAAACCATTCTGGATTATAATGTAAATATGCTACGTACCACTACTGAATGTATGAGTGCAATATTAGGTGGGGCTGATACCATTCAAAATCTACCTTATGATGATATTTATCATCTTGAAAATGATTTCGGAACAAGAATTTCGTTAAATCAACTTTTGATTCTAAAAAACGAAAGTTATTTTGATTTGGTTGCTAATCCTGCTTCAGGATCCTATTACATTGAGAGTTTAACAAAACAAATGGCCGATAAATCGTTATCTATATTTAAAAACATTGAAGAAGGTGGTGGCTTCTTAAACCAATTGAAATCAGGGGTTATTCAGAAAAAAATAAAAGAAAGTGCCGAAAAAGAACAAGAATTATTTGATAATGAAAAAATTATATTAACAGGAACCAATAAATATCAAAATCCCGAAGAACATATTCCTGAATTTCAAAAACCTGTATTTCCAGAAAAAAAAGTACGAAAAACACTTTTACCCCCAATAATAACAAAAAGATTACCTCAAGAAATAGAAAGAAAAACCGTAAAACCGTAGTATAAGTCTTTAATTTTTTGTATTTTACAAAGAAGCAATACTATTTATAACTAAATATTAATCTCATGCCCCTAAAGATTAAATATACGGTTGTATTATTTTTTTTAGTTCTAATTATATGTACTACAGGTAATACTCAAACCACTGAACAAAATTTTGACTGTCTCAAAATTGACAATCAAGGATTATTAAAACAATCTTTTGATTCCTTTGAAAAAGATTTATTTCATCATTATAAATTTAACAATGACACTATAAAAACGTACCAAACGTTTCTTAATGAAGTATATAGTCTATCCATAAACTTAAGAGAACTCCCTTCTAAAAATTCTATACAATTAGCCCGTATATACAAGAAAAAAGCCACCGATAGAAATTCTCTTTGGGTTTTATTAAGTCAATATGATGAAGAATTGATTGCCTCACAAAACACTACTACCCCAAAAGCTAATCAACAAAAGGAAGGGGAAGTTTTGACATTTAATTATCGTGGTGGGTTTATTCAATGTTTAAAAAACAACAGTAATAGTGAAGGTTTTAAAGATATTGTAAACACTTTAGAGCTTGATGGTAATGTAAGCCCTTCTTTAATTGCACAAAGATTACATGACTTGCCAAGAGACGAATTTAACACCCATGAAGTAAAAAGTTTCATCGCTTTTGATATCTATTATTCCATTTTGTTGGTAATAGAAAAAGCATTTGGGTAATTGTAATTACTTAAAAGAAATATAACACCTCTATATAGAATTCATATAGAACGGTATACTCTATTTGACTACCACATTTAATTTCATAAAAAACAAAGGCAATAATTTCGAGTCTAAGAAAAAAACACAATAAAACGTTAATATTTACCAATTTATTGTTAACTTCCCAACTGGATTTTAAAATTTAGCCTATACATTAACATTACTAAATCTAAATCAATGCCCCTAAAGATTAGATCTAGAATTATAGTCATCTCTTTATTTGTATGCTTAAAGGTGACTTATTCTCAATCTGGTTCTAGCTGCCTCAGTGTAGATGAAACTGGTATTATTAAAAAAGCATATGATTCTTTTGAGAATGACATATTCGCTCATTATAAATTTGGTACTGACTCTATAAAGACCTATCGAACTTTCTTAGCCGAAGTTGCCAGTTTATCACTTGATTTAAGAAAAATCCCTTCAGATACTTCTATCAAACTTGCTCGTGAATTCAAAAAGATAGCTGATAACAAAAACTCTCTTTGGATCAAATTAAGCGAATACGAAAATCAAGAGGCTGCAAAAAAATCTGCACCCGCTACAAATAAAAAAAGTGGAGAAGAAATCTTGATTTTTAATTATAGAGGAGGGTTTATTCAATGCCTTAAAAACACAAGTGATAATGATGACTTCAAAGATATTGTTTCTACTCTCGAAGAAGATGGCAATGTTAGCACTTCATTAATTTCTCAAAGAATCTATTATATTCCTGACAAAGAGTTTTGTGCTATAGAAATAAAAAACTTTATAGCCTTTGATGTATACTACTCTATCCTAATGGTTATCGAAAAGGCGTTTAAGTAATTTTTTCACCATTCTCTAAAAACTTAAGCTTGAATCTGTCCTTTTTTTTAATAAAAATCATTTTTAAAACCTTAATTTTATAGCCTTGTTAATTTATCATTTCTAAAAATGAGGCTTTGAGTAATGAATAGAAAAGACATACAGCATATCCAGCTACCAGAAGAAGCTATCTCCAATAGACATCAACAGGTTTCTACGTTTACTACTTCAGAAGGAGTAGATATAAAATCCTTTTATGAAAAAGAGGATATTAATAATGTAGATCATCTCAATTTTTCTGCTGGAATTCCTCCTTATTTACGAGGTCCTTACTCTACAATGTATGTTCGTAGACCTTGGACAATACGACAATATGCAGGGTTTTCTACTGCAGAAGAAAGTAATGCTTTTTATCGCAGGAACCTTGCCGCTGGGCAAAAAGGGTTATCTGTAGCTTTTGATCTGGCTACACACCGTGGATATGATAGTGATCATGAACGTGTGTTTGGTGATGTAGGTATGGCTGGAGTAGCCATCGATACAGTAGAAGATATGAAAGTTCTATTTGATCAGATTCCACTCGATAAAATGTCCGTTTCTATGACTATGAATGGGGCTGTTTTACCCATTATGGCATTTTATATTGTAGCCGCAGAGGAACAAGGGGTAGATAAAAATTTACTTTCTGGAACTATTCAAAATGATATTTTAAAAGAGTTCATGGTACGTAACACTTATGTTTACCCTCCTGCTCCATCGATGCGAATCATTGGTGATATTTTTAAATATTGTTCTAAGAATATGCCAAAATTTAACCCAATAAGCATCTCTGGTTATCATATGCAAGAAGCTGGTGCTACCTGTGATATTGAATTGGCTTATACACTAGCCGATGGGTTAGAATATATTAGAAAAGGAATTGAAGCTGGTATGGATGTCGATTCATTTGCACCTCGCCTTTCTTTCTTTTGGGCAATTGGTATGAATCATTTTATGGAAATTGCTAAAATGCGTGCAGCACGTATGCTATGGGCAAAATTAATCCAGCAGTTTAATCCAAAAAACCCGAAATCATTAATGCTACGTACTCATTGCCAAACCAGTGGATGGAGTCTTACCGCACAAGATCCATTTAATAATGTGGCTCGTACTTGTATTGAAGCAAGTGCTGCCGCTTTTGGTGGTACGCAGAGTTTACATACCAATGCGCTTGATGAAGCCATTGCATTGCCTACAGATTTTTCTGCAAGAATTGCCAGAAATACGCAAATATATCTACAAGAGGAAACCCAAATTACCCGTACAGTTGATCCATGGGCAGGAAGTTATTACGTAGAGTCCCTAACTAATGACATTGCCGAAAAAGCATGGAAGCTTATTGAAGAAGTAGAAGAACTGGGAGGAATGACCAAAGCTATTGAGGCAGGAATTCCTAAAATGAGAATAGAAGAAGCTGCTGCACGTAAACAAGCGAGAATCGATAGCGAACAAGATGTTATCATAGGAGTTAACAAATTTAAACTAGAAGAAGAAGAGGCTATTAGTACTCTAAAAGTAGATAATCAAGCAGTAAGAACCCAACAAATAGAAGGACTTAACAACGTAAAAGCTTCAAGAGATGAGCAGGCTGTTCAAAATGCATTGCATAATTTAACTGTAGCAGCAACCGATGAACATCAAAATTTACTAGCTTTAGCTGTAGAAGCAGCAAAACTAAGGGCTACTTTAGGAGAAATTAGTGATGCTTTAGAAAAAGAATTCGGAAGATATAAAGCAGAAATAAAATCATTTACAGGAGTGTACGCAAAAGAAATAAAAGATGATGCCTCTTTTAATAAAGCAAGAGAATTAGCAAATCAATATGCTAATTTAGAAGGCCGAAGACCAAGGATTATGATTGCCAAAATGGGCCAAGATGGTCATGATCGTGGCGCTAAAGTAGTTGCGACAAGTTATGCAGATGTGGGCTTTGATGTAGATATCGGACCACTATTTCAAACTCCTGTTGAAGCTGCAAAACAAGCTGTAGAAAATGATGTACATATTGTAGGCGTATCTTCACTTGCTGGTGGACATAAAACTCTGGTTCCTCAAATTGTAGAAGAACTCAAAAAATATGGAAGAGAAGATATTATGGTTATCGTTGGCGGTGTGATCCCTCCTGATGATTACGATTTTCTTTTTGAAGCAGGAGCAGTTGCTATCTTTGGGCCAGGAACAAAAATAAGCGATGCCGCTATTACTATTTTAGAAATTCTAATTTCTACTTTCAAATAGGTAATAAAAAAACTATGCATGCATAGTTTTTTTATTACCTTAGCAAAATATCGATACATTATGAATTATAAAGATAAAATGCTTCGTGATGGAGCGCTAAAAGGAAAAAACATAGTCGTTACCGGTGGAGGTAGTGGATTAGGAAAATCTATGACAAGATATTTTCTAGAACTTGGAGCTAATGTTGCTATTACTTCACGTAATCTGGAAAAATTACAAAATACTGCTAAAGAACTCGAATCAGAAACAGGAGGAACTTGCTTACCGTTACAATGTGATGTAAGAGAATATGATCAGGTTGAGGCAATGAGAGATCGAGCTCTTGAAGCTTTCGGTTCGGTAGATGTGTTACTCAATAATGCTGCAGGAAATTTTATTTCTCCCACAGAGCGTTTATCACATCGCGCTTTTGATACCATCATTGATATTGTACTAAAAGGTACCAAAAACTGTACACTTGCTTTTGGAAAATATTGGATTGAAAACAAGTATAAAAACACAGTTGTTCTAAATATAGTAACAACATATGCCTGGACAGGTTCGGCGTATGTAGTACCGAGTGCTACAGCAAAAGCAGGAGTTTTAGCAATGACCAGATCATTAGCTGTAGAATGGGCAAAATACGGAATGCGTTTTAATGCAATTGCTCCGGGTCCGTTTCCTACAAAAGGAGCCTGGGATCGCCTTTTACCAGGAGATTTAAAAGATAAGATTAACATGGCCAAACAAGTACCTCTGGCTCGTGTAGGAGATCATCAGGAACTTGCCAACCTTGCTGCTTATCTTGTATCCGATTTTTCTGCTTATGTAAATGGAGAAGTTGTTACACTAGATGGAGGTGAATGGTTAAAAGGAGCAGGACAATTCAATCTTCTTGAACAAATTCCTGAAGAAATGTGGGATCAACTAGAAGCAATGATCAGAGCAAAAAAAAATAAATAAGTATTTATTAACAATTATAAAAGTATGTTAGACCATCCTTAAAGGGGGATGGTCTTTTTTATTTCCTACTGTTAACATTTTTCATTTTTATAATATATAATAAATTGTATTTTTATCGCTATAAATCCAAATCTCCCCTTATGGGTAAAATAATAGCAATTGCAAATCAAAAAGGTGGTGTAGGTAAAACTACCACCTCTGTAAACTTAGCGGCTTCTCTAGGTGTTTTAGAGAAAAAAGTACTCTTGATCGATGCAGATCCACAAGCTAATGCAACTTCTGGACTAGGTTTAGATGTTGAAAGTGTTGAAAAAGGAACGTATCAAATTTTGGAGCATACTATAAATCCCGAAGAAGCGATTTTAGAAACCAGTTCTCCTAATGTGCATATTATTCCGGCACATATTGACTTGGTTGCAATAGAAATAGAACTTGTTGATAAGGATCAACGCGAGTATATGATGAAAAAAGCAATTGAAGGATTAAAGTCTAAATATGACTATATCCTCATAGATTGCGCACCTTCTCTTGGTTTATTAACTCTAAATGCGTTAACTGCTGCTGATTCGGTAATGATCCCTATTCAATGTGAATATTTTGCATTAGAAGGGCTCGGAAAACTTTTAAACACTGTAAAAAGTGTACAAAAAATCCATAATCAAAATTTGGATATCGAAGGTTTATTGTTAACGATGTATGATTCTAGATTAAGATTATCTAATCAAGTGGTAGAAGAAGTTCAAAAACACTTTAATGAAATGGTGTTTAAAACTATCATTCAGAGGAATATTCGTTTAAGTGAGGCACCAAGTTATGGTGAAAGTATAATTAATTATGATGCTTCTAGTAAAGGTGCCAGTAATTACTTAAGTTTGGCACACGAAATTATTAAGAAAAATAGTTAAGGAGTCATGGCGAAGGCAACTAAAAAGCAGGCACTAGGAAGAGGATTATCAGCACTATTAAAAGATCCTGAAAATGATATAAAATCAGTAGAGGATAAAAATGCCGATAAAGTAGTTGGTAATATTATAGAATTAGATCTTAATAGCATAGATGTTAATCCATTTCAGCCTCGTACTAGTTTTAATGATGAAACATTGCGAGAACTTGCAACTTCAATTAAAGAAGTTGGTGTTATACAACCTATAACGGTTCGTAAATTAGATTTTGACAATTATCAGTTAGTAAGTGGAGAACGTCGTTTTCGAGCTTCAAAATTAGCTGGATTAAAAACCATACCTGCCTATATTCGTATTGCCAATGATCAGGAGTCATTAACAATGGCATTGGTAGAGAATATTCAGCGACAGGATTTAGATCCCATTGAAATTGCATTATCGTATCAGCGTCTTATCGATGAGATTAGTCTGACACAAGAACAATTAAGTGACAGAGTAGGAAAAAAGAGATCTACTATTGCTAATTATCTAAGATTATTAAAACTAGATCCCATTGTACAAACAGGCATGAGAGATGGTTTTATATCTATGGGTCATGGTCGTGCTTTGATAAACATAGAAGATCAACAGCAACAACTGGATATTTATGAGTCTATTATAGGAAAATCATTATCTGTTCGTGATACAGAAAAAATAGTAAGATCCCTTAATGATAAAACAGAAGATGACTCAAATACTAAGACTTCTTCTACTAATAATCAGCTGCCAAAACATATTGCCAAAGGGGTAAAGGAGTTTTCGGACTATTTTGGCGCAAAAATTGATATAAAAGTTTCTGGTAAAGGAAATGGAAAACTTATTATACCATTTTCTTCAGAAGAAGATTTTAAACGCTTAAAGAAACTTATAAATAGTGAAGATTAAATTCTTTTATATTATTTTTTTTGTACTGCTTTCTATTCAAAATGTTCTTTCTCAAGAAAATGAAGAATTAAAAGTTATTACAGAAGAAGTTCCTGTAAAAAAGAAAAAGAGGGAAAAGAAAATACGTCCATATGAGCCTTTAGCTCCTGCCAGGGCGGCATTTTATTCTGCAGTGCTACCCGGATTAGGACAAGCATATACTAAAAAATACTGGAAAATCCCTATCGTTTATGCAGCACTAGGAACAGGTATCTATTTCTATATCGATAATAACAATAATTATAATCGTTTTCGAGATATATACAAACGTAGACTTGCTGGTTTTACAGATGATGAGTTTCCGAATATAACGAATGATCAATTAATATCATTACAAGAACGTTTTCGTCGAGAGAAAGAGTTATCACTATTAATAACTGTAGGGGTTTATCTTCTTAATATTGTAGATGCAAATGTTACAGCTCACTTATTACAGTATAATGTAACCGAAGATCTCTCGTTCAAACCAAAAATAAATTTTAACGAGTTTGATACCAGACCAAATTATGGTGTATCGCTCAACTATAGTTTTTAAGAAACTCTAATCCTTAAAAACTTAATGAATTAATAATAGCAACCAAAATATGAAAATCGCACTACTGGGATATGGTAAAATGGGTAAAACCATAGAGAAGATCGCAATAGAAAGAGGCCATACCATAGTACTTAAAGTAGATAAAGGTGATACTACATATGATCTTTCTGAGGCTGATGTAGCTATAGATTTTAGCATTCCTGCTGCAGCTGTAAATAATATTACCAATTGTTTTAATGCTAAAGTACCTGTAGTATCTGGTACAACGGGATGGCTAGATCATTATGATAATATTCTTGAATTATGTAATGAAAAAAAAGGAGGTTTCATTTATGCTTCAAATTATAGTTTGGGCGTAAATTTATTCTTCGAACTTAATAAAAAGCTAGCTAAGATGATGAACCCTTTAGAAGGGTATGCTATTTCTATGGAAGAAATTCATCATACCGAAAAATTGGATGCTCCAAGTGGTACTGCAATAACACTAGCAGAAGGAGTTATTCAAAATACAAATAAAGAAGCATGGCAACTAGATGAAGGGGATGAAAACATCATCCCGATTGTTGCAAAAAGAATTGATAAAGTACCTGGTACTCACACCGTAACATATTCTTCTCTGGTTGATGATATTGAAATCAAACATACCGCACATAATCGTAATGGTTTTGCACTAGGTGCTGTTGTAGCTGCCGAATGGCTAAAGGATAAAACCGGAGTTTATAGCATGAAAGATGTACTAGGATTATAAAAAGTGTAACACTTTACAGATAAAAGGGACTTATAGTAAAAAATATATTAAAAGATGATACTTACAGAATGGCTTATTTTTTTCCTGATACTACAGGTTATTCATTTTCTGGGAACCTGGAAATTATATACTAAAGCAGGTAGAAAAGCATGGGAGGCTATTATTCCAGTCTATAATGCTGTAGTTTTAATGAAAATTATAAATCGGCCATGGTGGTGGGTAATACTACTATTTATCCCAGTTATTAATGTCATTATGTTACCGGTTATTTGGGTAGAAACGATACGAAGTTTTGGAAAAAACTCTACAACCGATACCATTCTGGTTATTGTTACTCTTGGATTCTATATCTTTTATGTTAATTACATGCTCGATGTAACTTATATAGAAGATCGAGATCTAAAACCAAGAACTGCTACAGGAGAATGGGTTAGTTCAATTCTATTTGCGATTGTTGCTGCAACTATAGTGCATACCTATTTCATGCAGCCCTACACTATCCCTACCGGTTCTTTAGAAAGAACATTACTGGTCGGGGATTTCTTATTTGTTAGCAAGTTTCATTATGGTGCTCGTACTCCCATGACAGCAGTATCTTTTCCTATGGTTCATGATACAATTCCGTTGGTACGAACAAAGTCATATACTAACAAACCACAATATCCATATTTTAGATTACCCGGTTTTCAAAAAATCAAACGTAATGATATTGTAGTATTTAGCTGGCCAATAGATACTGTAAATGCTTTTCAGCAATATAGCGATGGCAAATATCATTATAAGCCTATAGATAAAAAGTCGAATTATGTAAAACGCTGTGTTGGTACTCCCGGAGACTCTCTGGCAGTAGTAGATGGTTTCGTTTATATTAACGGGAAACAAACTAAATTACCAGAACGGGCTCAATTACAGTTTTCATACTCTGGAACTACAAAAGGTAGTAGTTTCAATCTTCAAAACCTATACAACCGTTACAAAATAAAGCAGAATGAGTTTGGATATAACAATTCACAATTTAGTGCTCATGGTATGACCGAGGATGCTGCTTCTCGATTTAAAAATCATCAAAACGTAACAAGCATACAACGAAATATAACTCCAAAAGGCCTAAAAGACCCTAAAATCTTTCCTAATAATGGTAAAGTAAACTGGAATTCTGATAATTTTGGTGCAATTTATATTCCTGAAGCTGGTAAAACAGTGAAAATGGATCTCAAAAGCTTCTCTCTTTACAGAAGAATTATAGAAGTCTATGAAGGTTCTGAAATGGGAATTGATAATACACTATCTGTAAATGGCACACAAGTACTTCTTAATGGTAAACATATAGAGAGTTATACTTTTAAACAAGATTATTACTGGATGATGGGTGACAATCGTCACAACAGTGAAGATAGCCGGGTTTGGGGCTACGTTCCTGCCAATCATATTGTAGGGAAACCTGTTTTTGTATGGTTTAGTTGGGATTCTAATGCAAAAGGACTTTTTAACAAAATACGATGGGAGCGTATGTTCACTACCGTTGGAGGAAGTGGACAACCTGTATCCTATTTTAAATATTTCCTGATTCTTTTAGCTGGCTGGATTATCTATAATCAATATCGTAAAAGGAAAAAAGGAGCTTAATACTCAGTACCATAAAATTGAAAACTACCCTACTCCATCCTGCTTATTTTGGACCAATAGCACATTATGCTGCTATTGTTCAATCTAACAAGGTTGTTTTTGAAAATGAAGATAATTATCAAAAACAAACGTATCGTAATCGTGCATACATTTATGGAGCTAACGGAAAACTTCTATTAACGATCCCTATCAAACACAATCAAAAAGAAAAAAGACAGCTATATAGAGATATTCGTATAGAAAATGATTTTAAGTGGCAAATACAACATTGGAAATCACTGGAATCAGCCTATAGGACCTCTCCTTTTTTTGAATATTATGAGGATGAACTTGTTCATTTATTTGAGAAACCAAAAGAGTTTCTTATGGATTTCAATCATCAATGCCGAGAAGTGATTATCGATTGCTTACAATTAGACGTTTCTTTTTCTAAAACAAGTACATATGTTAAGGATCCTATAGAAGTAACCGATCTAAGGAATTTGATTAATGCGAGAAAAGAAAAACAACATAATCTTCAATCTTACATTCAGGTTTTTGAAGACAAGCAAGGTTTTATACCTAACCTTTCTATTTTAGATTTGATATTTAATGAAGGTACCAATGCATTAACGTATCTCGAGAATCAATCTGTTTTTCTATGATCCGACCGATCTTACATTACGGTTTTCATTTTATAATCCCTTTGTTAATAGTATTTCTTTTTTTTCCGAAACAATGGAAAAAAGTCTATATTATTTTTATAGGAGCTATGCTAATCGATCTAGATCACCTTTTGGCTTACCCTTCTATTTTTGATTCAAATCGATGTAGTATTGGATTTCATCCTTTACACAGTTATTACGCTATTACAGCATATGGAATTATGTTATTTTTCCCTAAAATGAGAATTATAGGCTTAGCTCTGCTATGGCACATCCTTACCGATCAAATTGATTGTTGGATGATGTAAAAACAGCTTATACATTCTATTTTAGAAAATATTGATTACATTTAGAATAAAACTGGTACTAATAAACTGCTTTTAATCTATTTTTTTCTATGAACAAATTTCTACTTTTTATCATAATTATTCCCTTATTTTCTTGTGGGAAACAAACAAAAGATTCCAATAACAATGCTGAGCAGCAAGTAACAAAAGAAGATACCACTATCAAAGTAGAGCTCAAAAGGTTTGATTCTATTTCATTCGATCCAAAAATAGCTCGTAAACTTTCAAATAAAGAAATCTTATCAACTTTTACTAAAAGAACCAAAAGGCGCTTCGATATTGAGGATCCTATTTACCAAGCATATTCTTACAAAGACCAGTCAGGAGAATATTATTTGTTATTATCAGAACGTTTTAAAGAAACAGATGAAAAAAATGACACTTTATACGATCAGATAAAAGCACTTAATTTGTCTTATAGAGACAAGCAGTTCAAAAAAAAATCTTCCATTAAAGATGACATAGACAAAGATTGGGAAACATCGATTGGATTCTGGAATAAATACTCAAGTTTATCCGATATAGACAATGATGGTTTAGCAGATCTTATATTGGTTTATGGCACTATGGGTCAAGACGGGTATACAGACGGTAGGGTAAAGATTATTATCTATCATAACAAAAGGAGAATAACAATTAGACATCAAAATAGTGATTATGATGGAAGGTTAACCAAAATCAGTAAAAAATTCTATGCATTGCCTTTACAAATACAACAAAACGTAAAAGAAAAAATGAGGTTAATGATGAAAAATAAACATGCCATTTTCTTTAAGGATTGGGAAGCAAAAATGGAAACTAACGCTATCAGTATAGATGGGTTGTAACATCAGACACTTACGATTTCTAAGCTAAAACTTTATTTTTGATAGTATTGGATAATGATCTGAAAGTTCAAGACCAAAACTTTGAAACCCTTGTACTTCAAACTCTTCGGGCACTAAAATAAAATCAATTCTAGCCGGAAACAATTCAAATTTAAAAGTTTTACCAAATCCTTTTCCTGCCTTCTTAAAAGTGTCCTGAAGATTTTCTGATTTAATTTTATCATACACATATGAATATGCTGTATTATTAAAATCTCCCATCACAATGTTTCTGTACGGAGAAGATTTCATATGCTTTATAAGCTGTTCTGTCTGAGCTTGTTGTTTTTTAAATGATACTCCGATACGTTTTAATAGCTTCTGAGAATCTGCTTTAGCCAAATTATTTGTTTCAGAACTAATTCTATGGGATTGTAAATGAATATTATACACTCTTATAGTATCCTTAGGAAATACTACATCAGCAAAAATCACATTGTTAGCTGTATTTTCAAAATTTAAAGATCCTTTGTTTATAAATGGATATTTCGAAAAGATAACCAATGCCAATTCTCTACTGTTATGATTAAAATACTCGTACTTATTTGAATATTGACTAAAATCGATATCTGGGTTGTTATAATATTCCTGAGCACAAAAGACATCTGGGTTTTGATCTTTCACCAGTTTTGAAATATCCTGAGGAATAGTTTCTGAGGCTATCCATAAAAACCGATTAAAGCTATGTACGTTATAACTCATCAATGAAATACCACCCTCAACCTCATCGGCTGATTTTCCTCTTAGCTTATACAATGAAGACACGTGAGAAATTCCTAGAATTAGTACAACCAGAGAAAGTATTCCCTTTTTATTGAGTTGTACTGCCCAAAATAACAAGAACAACACATTAATGACAATTAGAATTGGTACTGCTAAACTTAACACAGACAATAACGGAAACGTTTTTGGAGAAACATAAGGTAGTAAATAGGACAGTAACAAGGCAGAAGCTGCCATAGCGTTCATCAAAAAGACGATCTTGCTAATTACTTTCCTCATAACTACTCTTTCCCTGCTTTAAACAAAAAATCTTTCTCTTCCTTGGTTAAGCTATCATATCCACTTTTACTAATTTTATCCAAAATAGCATCAATTTGTTTCTGATTAGGTGTTTTAACCGAAGAAGTTGCTGTTTTTTTAGAGGTTCTTTTATGAGTTTTTGATTTATGAACGGTCTTTAACGGACTTTTCTTTTTAGGACTAAACATCGTACTTAATCCACCCATAAGTTTTTCGAACCAGGAACCGATATCATTTCCTTTTTTAAGTTGAATCGCATACATATAACCAAAAAGCGCTCCACCCAAATGAGCTATCAGTCCACCAGCATTACCAGATGTAGGAATTTGGATAAGATCAGAAAGCACTACAAACACTCCTATCTGCCATAATTTGATATTAAACACAAAGATTCGCACTTCAGAATTTGGGGTATATGCAGCAATAAAAATCATAATGGCACGAACTGCCGCCGAGGCTCCAATTAAATATGCTAATGAGCCATTTAAAACCGGAAATAGATTATAGGCCAGCACAAATAATAATCCTCCGCAGATAGCACCTAATAAGTAAATTGTTAGAAATCTTTTTTCGGTAAATAAGTTTAAAACATATTGTCCAAACCAGTATAACACCAGCATATTCCAGAAAATATGCCAAAAATCAAAATGTAAAAAACTATAGGTGAGAATACTCCAGGGTTGTATAATCAACGATTCTGGATCAACAGGTAAAACAAACCACTCCATCAAAGCACCAGAGTTTGTTTTAAAAATCCAAGATCCTAGTGTAGCGAATAAAAATAAAGCTACATTAATAACAATAAGCTTAATGATTACATTAGCTGTTTTAAACTGATATGATAGATTATTAGTTGTCATTTATTAATACCACCGTTTATCGTTGAATGAATTCTTTTTCCAATACCACATGGTAATAAACCCAATTACAGCACCACCTATATGCGCCCAATGAGCGACATTAGAAGGCCCCAAAATTGCTTGCCCCGTTATTCCTCCATAAAGATCTAATAAAAAATAACCACCTATCAAATATTTTGCCTTAATAGGAATAGGAATAAAAATTATATATAGAGGTAGATTTGGATATAGTACGGCAAATGCTGCTAATACCCCAAAAATCGCACCCGAAGCTCCTACCATTGGTGTTACATAAGCACCTATCATGTTTTCGGTAACATCTTGTGGGATATTAGGATATACTTTATATTGACCAGAGGTAACAGTATTTTGTATAAATGTGTTAATTTCCGAAGGAGAAAAACCTGCATCTAAATATGCTTGATATCCTGGACTAAACTGAAAATAAGAAAATAAAATTTGAAACCCTACTGCACCAAGGCCTGAAAAAAAGTAAATGAAAAGGAATTTTTTCTGACCAATAGAACCTTCCAGATGGCTTCCAAACATATATAAGGCAAACATATTAAAAAAGATATGTCCTGCATCTGCATGCATAAACATATGAGAAACAATTTGCCATATCTGGAAATTATCATTTTTCGGAAACCAAAGTGCAAACCATTCAAATGCGTTGTTTCCTAAAGATAATGATCCAACAAAAAAAATGATATTGATAATTAATAACCCTTTTACTGTATCTGTAATTCTCCCCATTTATGTATCAAAATTTCTTATCGATTTCATCTACTGTTAACGTGATGAAAGTCGGCTTATTATCTGGTGTTATTGTAGGCTCAGTACATGCAAAAAGGCTATTTACCATATACTGTTGTTGTTCTGAAGCCAATTCTACTCCTGTACGTACTGCAATACTTTTTGAAATAGATCTGGCTAGCAGGTCTGTCTGAGAAAACCCACTATCCGGCACCTCACTTTCGAGATCACTAATTAGTTGTTCTAAAAGTTGTGCAACTTCTTTTTCTGAAGTAACCGATGGTATTCCTTTAATTTCAACTTCTCCGGGGGATAACTCTCCAAAAACAAACCCTGTATTTTCGAGCTGTTCTTTTACAGTAGTAAGAAGTTCGATTTCTTTTTTAGTAAAAGAAAGTGTTAGCGGAAACAACAATTGCTGACTTACAGCACTTGCCATCGTAATATTACGCAATAACTCTTCGTATACTATTCTTTGATGTGCTCTGTTTTGGTGAACAATCACCATTCCGCTTTTAATTGTGGTAACGATATACTTTCTTCTAAGTTGATAGGTTGTATGATGTCCAACTTTTTTCTCATCGGTCTCAAACAATGACCCTGTAACTTCTGCGCTTTCAAATTCTACGGAGGAAAAATCATTTTCAGTAGGCTTATTAGTTATCATTTCAGATTCTAACCCTACATACAAATTCTCCCAGTCTCCTGCAGATTCTTTTTTAAACGGTGTATGACTTTTGCTGGAAAACGAACTACCACCACCTCCTGATATTTTTTCTTCTTTAAATGGATTAAAATTACGATCTACCTCTATAGTGGGCGTCTGCGCAGTTTTACTTTTATATTCATAAGGTGTATCCATCGAAGCGTCTCTATTAAAATCTAATACAGGTGCTACATTAAATTGTCCTAAACTATGTTTTATTGAAGCCCTTAGCATGGCATACAACGCATGCTCATCTTCAAATTTAATTTCGGTCTTAGTAGGATGAATATTAATATCTATTGATTTAGGGTCTACAGTAAGGTATACAAAATAGCTAGGATGTGCTTTATCCTTTAGTAAACCTTCATATGCAGCATTAACAGCATGATTTAAATAAGCACTCTTAATGAACCTATTATTAACAAAGAAAAACTGCTCACCCCGTGTACGCTTGGCGTATTCTGGTTTTCCTACAAATCCACTAATAGTAACCAAGTCTGTTTCCTCTTCTACAGGAACGAGTTTTTCATTGGTTTTCCCTCCAAAAATATTTACTATACGTTGACGACAATTTGTAATAGGCAGATTAAAAACTTCACTACCGTTATGGTACATATCAAATTTAATAGAATGATGCGCCATAGTCACCCGATGAAATTCATCAATAATATGACGTAGTTCTACTGCATTTGATTTTAAGAAATTTCGCCTTGCGGGAATATTATAAAATAAGTTTTTGACACTTATAGAGGTTCCTTTTGGAGTTACGCATACTTCTTGAGAAATCACTTCACTACCTTCAATAGTAATCTCTGTACCTACCTCATCTTCTTCTTGTTTCGTTTTTAGCTCTACATGGGCGATTGCCGCAATAGAAGCCAAAGCTTCTCCTCTGAAACCCTTGGTGTCTAATTGAAAAAGATCTTCTGCAGTTTTTATTTTTGAAGTAGCATGGCGCTCAAAACTCAGTCTGGCATCGGTAATACTCATTCCTGATCCATTATCAATAACTTGAATAAGAGTTTTTCCAGCCTCTTTTATGATCAATTTTATATGTGTAGCCTGAGCATCAATTGCGTTCTCTAATAGTTCTTTCACTACTGAAGCTGGTCGTTGAACCACCTCTCCGGCAGCAATTTGATTAGCTACGTGATCTGGTAATAGTTGAATGATATCAGACATCTATCGTCGTGCAGTAAATATGGATAAATCAAAATCAATTATATACAAAAAGATGAAGATCAGGATTAATGCAATATAAATAACCTTTCTATTAATTTCACGATTACCTCGATTACGACTCGATGCACGAGCTTCTGCCCAG
Source organism: Aquimarina sp. MAR_2010_214 (assembly GCF_002846555.1). Classification (NCBI taxonomy): domain Bacteria; kingdom Pseudomonadati; phylum Bacteroidota; class Flavobacteriia; order Flavobacteriales; family Flavobacteriaceae; genus Aquimarina; species Aquimarina sp. MAR_2010_214. The sequence goes on along the minus strand of NZ_PJMS01000001.1, from coordinate 2,470,821 downwards.
TGTGAACCAAAATCTACATCATTCGTAGCATCCCTGTATTTGGTAATCTTGTTCTCAAAATTATAGATATTACCACCACTTTTACCTTCATAGTATCGAGGTGTGTAATTGAATCTTCGATTTTTCCTTCTTTTCGGGATATTTAACTTCACAATCTGTTTCTATCTTTTTGATTATCCAAATATACTTAAAAAGCATTGTAATGTAAAGCTTTTAGCATTACAATAACATCAAAATATAAATAACAAAGATTATGCCGCTTAGATTTTAGTCCAAGAATTCTTACTTATAAAAGGTCGCATCTTTACGCAATTGTGCCATTTTGATCGCTGCAATTGCTGCTTCCGTTCCTTTATTACCATGCTTACCTCCAGAACGATCAATAGATTGTTGTCGTGTATTATCAGTTAGCACACAAAAGATTACAGGAATATCACTAGCAATATTTAAATCCTTGATTCCTTGTGTAACTCCATCACAAACAAAGTCAAAATGTTTGGTTTCCCCTTGAATAACAGATCCTACAGCGATAATAGCATCAAGCATATCAAAAGATTCCTGCATTTTCTTACATCCATATATCAATTCGAAACTTCCGGGTACATTCCACCGTACTATATTTTCTTTTACTGCTCCACAATCTATAAATGCATCAAATGCACCTTGAAATAACCCTTCAGTAATTTCTTCATTCCATTCTGAAACAACAATCCCAAATCGAAAATTTTTCGCATTTGGGATTGTTGTTTTATCGTATTGTGATAAATTTTTATTTTCTGTAGCCATATTAATTTCATGTTTTGGGTTTTAAGTTTCAGCAAAGAACTGAAAACCGAAACCACAAAACTATTACTTCATTGCTTGTGCTTTACCTAGATGAACATCTGCTTGATTAGCTTCTACACTTTTAGGAAATTCTTCTTTAATTCGTTCTAAATATGGAATTGCAACTTCTGGTTTATCAAGAGATATTGCAGTAATTGCTGCTTTTAACAAAAATTTCGGAGTAGTAAAGTCATTAATTTTTGCTTTAGCCGCTTTTTCGTAATACCCTAATGCTTCTTCTGTTTGATCAAGTTGAGAAAATGCATCCCCAATACCACCAAGAGCTAAAGGCCCTAATATATCATCATCACTTTTAAAGCTATCAAGATAATTAATTGCTTCTTGATATTTTTTCATATTTAAGTAAGAAAATCCAGCATAGTAGTTTGATAGGTTAGCAGCATCAGTACTACCATAATTCTCTATAATCCCTAAAAAACCATACTTCCCTTCTCCTCCATTAAGAGCTAAAGTATATAACGAATCACTAAGTTTAGAGTTACCATTAACAGCATTATCAAAATACTGTTGTGCAGTAAACATTTCATTAGCTGCCTCTTCTTCTTTCGGTTCCTGGATAAATTTCTGAAATCCAAGGTATCCTAATATTACAACAGCTATCATTCCGACAGCACCTAGTATGTATTTTTGGTTAGCTGCAACCCATTCTTCAGTTTTAGAAGCTCCTTCATCTAAGGTGTTAAATACCTCAGCAGTTGTTGAATTATCTTCTATTTGCTCAACTTCTTCAGCTTTGTTTTTTGGTTTGTGTCCACGTTTCTTATAAGTTGCCATAAATTTTCTTTAATGAACGGCAAAAATAAAATATTTATTCACAATTAAAAGCACAACTATTTATTATTTTTCAATAATTTGCGTCAGTTAACTAAGAATTCTATTAAAGTCGGCACTCCTTGATGATCAATATTTTATGATTTTAAAATCTCTTTCTTTACTTAATTATAAAAATTTTGAGTCCATCAATTTTGAATTTGACGATAGGATAAACTGTCTTGTTGGAAATAATGGGGTCGGAAAAACCAATATTCTGGATGCTATTTATCATTTGTCATTTGGTAAAAGCTATTTCAATCCAATTACTAGTCAAAACATTAAGCATAATGCCGATTTTTTTGTTATTGATGGTCTTTACACAAAAGAAGATCGTGATGAAAAAGTTATTATAAGTGCAAAAAGAGGGCAGAAAAAAGTAATCAAGCGCAACGCAAAAATATATGATACTTTTAGCGAGCATATTGGTTTTTTACCTTTGGTAATTATTTCTCCCGCAGACAGAGATCTAATTACAGAAGGTAGTGATACTCGTCGCAAATTTATAGATGGTGTAATCTCCCAAAGTGACCAATCGTATCTAAAAACATTATTAAAATACTCTAAAATTGTATCACAGCGTAATTCTCTATTAAAATACTTTACTGCCAATAATACTTTTGATCCTACTACACTAGAGGTGTACAACCAGCAAATGCATGAGTACGGTAGTATTATCTATGAAAAAAGAGCAGCATTTCTAGAAGTTTTTATTCCTATTTTTGAAAGCAGATATCAAGCAATTAGTTCTGGAAAAGAAAGTGTTACTCTTTCTTATCAAAGTAAGCTATCCGAAACTAATTTACTAACTCTTTTAGAACAGAGTCTTTCTAGAGACAGAATGTTACAATATACCAGTGTGGGAGTTCATAAAGATGATTTGTCTTTTGAGATTGAAGGGTATCCTATTAAAAAATTTGGAAGTCAGGGACAACAAAAATCGTTTCTTATTGCTTTAAAATTAGCTCAATTCGATTTCATTAAAAAACAAAGTAAAGTGAACCCTATACTTCTACTCGATGACATTTTTGACAAACTTGACGAAAAACGTGTAGAACATATTATAAAATTGGTAGATGATCAAAATTTTGGACAATTATTCATTAGTGATACCCATGCGGATCGAACAGAAAGTGTGGTGAAAAAAATATCGCAATCATACAAAATTATTAAATTGAAAAACAACGAATTAGAAAAATAGAGATCATCAAAAATTTCTCCTGATTAACAAATACTCTAATAAAATATGCAACGAGTTTTACTTTATATAGTGCTTCTATGTGTTACTTCCTGCACAAGGACTAATCCAAAAGAGCACATTCAATATTTAGATGGATATTGGGAAATTAAAAAGGTTATTTTATCTGATGGGAGTAAAAAAGAATATTCGTTCAGTCAGGATATTGACTTTTTTGAAATTAAAGATTCAATAGGAATACGTAAAAAGGTACGGCCTCAACTGGATGGAGGCTTTAAAACTACCAATAATCAGGAAATATTTACTATAATTATTGAAAATGATAGCGTAAGACTATATTATAAAAACTCGTTAGCAACATGGAAAGAAACCATTATTTCTGCAAAAGAAAACGAGATAGTTTTCAAGAATGAAACGGGAAATGTTTACTTTTATCAACGATATCAAAAGCTACAATTATAATGGCAAAACGTCACCAAGAAAATCAGAGTATGGAAGAAGTTTTAAAAAGCTTTGTTTCTGATAATAATTTACAAAAAGGATTGAACAAGGTTGCTGTACGTGATGTTTGGGAAAAAATAATGGGGCCTGCAATTACAAAGTATACTCGAAATGTTAAACTTGACAGAGAAACTGCGTATATTGAACTCACATCATCTGTATTAAGAGAAGAACTTAGTTATGGCAAACAAAAAATAATAGACAATCTCAATGACGAATTAGGTGAAATATTAATCAAAAAACTAGTACTAAGGTAACTCTTTTTTTTTCAAAAACAGCTAAGGAACAACTACCTCATCACAGAACTGTTCCCCATTTGGGCAATTTGCAGTAATTACTTGTGCACAGACAGAATTTGTACCTTGATCCAAATCAAACTCTACTATCCCTGCACTTAATAATGAGTTTTCAATAAAAACATCATTAACATACCAACGTATAGTTACATCATTACTCTCTCCTGTAACCGAGGGACTAAACTTGTATGTATTTGTACCAGAAACTTGTTCATTAGTAAATGTAATCTCAGGACAAATAGGTTCTACCACAATTTCTTTGCAAGTAATCGTCCCGTTAAGGCAGTTAGGAGTAACTACTTTTATACAAGTTTCATATGTCCCGGGAGTAAATTGCCTTATAAATGGGTTTCCATCAATAACTTGATCAGCAATTACCTCTCCATTGATTTTAAAAAATAATTGATATCCTTCCATAATCTCGATATCGGGAATAAACTTATACTTATTATCTTGTAAATGCTGGATTTCAAATCGTATATCGGGACAACCAACACAATTATTTATGATTTCATAAAACTCATAATAGGTTGATATCTGTGTTGCTTTAAAATCAGGAGCAACTAATATTGATATTGGAAATTTAAAATCTGGTTGATAATTAGCTCCTTGATTGGTAAGAAAACGATTAAAATCATCCTTACTATCAATTTTAATTTCTATATCTTCTTTATCACTTAATGTAATAGGATATTCAAACTTAAAACATTGCCTATATAAATGATTAAAGATATCTCTGAATGTTTTTATCTCACACTCTCTAAGCACATTAATAAAAGAACTTTCATTTTCTACAAGAAACGCTTTATCAGTTCCTTTAAATACGATCTGAATAGGGAATTGCAACCCAGTTATATTGAAATTTGAGCTTTGTCCAGAAATCACTCCAAGTAACCCTTGAAAATTATCAATTCGTATAGTCGAATCTGTATTATAACCAAACATTAATGGATATTTAAAAGCAAAACACAGATCTTCTTCATTTATCACCGAATTTCTGGTTTTTATATCATTAAGGATAGATACTATTGTTGTAGTTGATGTAATCTTAGCATCTATGTTATCAGGAAAAAAAGAATCATCATTTACACAAGAATACACAAACATTACCAATGTAAGCATAAAACCTTTGCAATATGTACTTAATTTATTCAAAATAAAACTGTTCTGGACATATTTATAACGTTTACAAATTCATTTACCCTACCTCATTTCTTATTTAATATGGATGAATGTATACAAAATAAAATTAGAATCAAAAGACTATCCAAATACACCGAACACAGCTATGGATAATAAAACAACTCAATGAATTTTAATTCATCAATAATATTATAAAAAAACATTGGATATTAAATCATATTATTCGATATTCATCGTTCTAAAAATTATAAGATATAAAACAAATTGAAATTTCTTCATGTCATAAAAAATGACAATTAGTCGCTTTTCCTAGTTACCCTTACAATTTTATTGTTAATTTTTTGTTAAAAAATCATTATCCTTATTTTTCTGAAAATTTTCTTAATAACCTTGCCTACTAACAAAAATTAACATGCAATAATGAAATTATTAACAAAAAACATGCTAATACTTTTAACGGTATTAGTTACGCAATTTTCTATTGCGCAAGAAAGCCCTATAACAGGTAAGGTCACAGACGATAGTGGTATGCCACTACCTGGTGTAAATATCATAGTAAAGGGCAGCAATAGTGGAGTCCAAACAGATTTTGACGGAATGTACTCACTACAAGCATCTGAAGGGAATACTCTTGTATTCAGCTATCTTGGTTTTGCAGATCAAGAGATTATCATTGGTGCCCAAAGAACTATTAATGTGCAGCTAGAAGTTACTGCTTCTCAATTAGAAGAAATAGTAGTTACAGCCCTTGGTATTTCTAGAGATAAAAAATCTCTAGGGTATGCTACACAAGAAGTTGATGGAGAAGATTTGAACAGAGTAAAAACTGCGAATTTTGTAAATTCTCTTTCTGGTAAGGCTTCAGGTCTTCAAATTAAAAGAAATAACAATTTAGGAGGATCTACCAATGTAGTTATTAGAGGTAATGCTTCTTTAACCGGAAGTAACCAGGCTTTATTTGTTGTTGATGGGGTTCCTATCAATAATACAAATAGTAATTCTGTAGGTCAGGCAAATGCTCGAGGAGGATATTATGATTATGGAAATGCTGCATCAGATATTAATCCTGAAGATATAGAATCTATAAATATTCTAAAAGGTGCGGCTGCATCTGCTCTTTATGGATCTAGAGCTGCAAATGGAGTAATTATGATTACTACCAAAAAAGGAGGGAAATCTAAAGGATTAGGTATTACGGTTAGTTCTGGAATGACATTCGGGTCTATCGACAAAAGTACATTTGCAAAATATCAAACTCAATATGGAGCAGGTTATAGCTCAGGTTTTTATCAACGAGACATTCTAGGTGATGGTACAGCAGATGATAGAACAGTTAGATATAGCCATGATGCCTCTTATGGATCTCCATTTGATCCCAGTTTATTGGTATATCAATGGGATGCTTTAGATCCTGATTCGCCTAACTATAGAATAGCTACTCCTTGGGTAAATGCAAAGAATGGCCCTATTACCTTTTACGAAACTCCAATTACTATTACAAACTCTTTATCATTTGACAAAGGGAATGATCAAGGTTCTTATAGGTTAAATTATACTAAGTTTGATCAAACTGGGATAATGCCAAACAGTTCTATCAAGAAGCATAATTTTTCTATGAGCGGAAGTTTTAAACTTAATGATAAACTAACTGCTACAGGGTACGCTAATTACATCAAGACAGATGGTTTAGGTCGTAACTCTACAGGATATGGTGATAATATCACAAGTATGTTTAAACAATGGTGGCAGACCAATGTTGACCTAAAACAACAAGAAGACATCTATTTTGCTACAAGAAGAAATGTAACTTGGAACCCTGCCTCGGCTAATGCAGGTTCTGCTCCTATTTATTGGGATAATCCATATTGGAAACGATATGAAAACTACCAAACCGATACGAGAAATCGTTTCTTAGGTAATGTTTCTTTAAATTACAAAGTAACTGATTGGTTTAACATTACAGGTAGAGTTGCTACTGATACATATTCTGAGTTACAAGAAGAAAGAAGAGCAAATGGTAGTGTTCCTACTCGTTTTGGAGTTAGTAGAGGTAATGTCGATTCTGGCTATGGAAGAAGAGATATTCGAAATACAGAGACTAATTATGATTTAATGTTTAACTTTAACAAAAACCTAAGTGAAGAATTCAACGTTAAAGGAACTCTAGGAACCAACATTAGAAGAAATCATTTTCAATCTATTTATGCATCTACCAGTGGTGGGTTAAGTGTCCCTAGACTATATTCTTTACAGAACAGTGCAGGACCGCTTCCTTTACCTGTTGAAAGAGATGAAAAAATTGGAGTTGATGGTCTGTATGCTAGTGTATCTTTAGGGTATAAAAACATGTTATTTTTGGATGGTACAATAAGAAGAGATCATTCTTCAACTTTACCAAAAGATAGTAGCACATTCTATTACCCATCTGTTGCAGGTAGTTTTGTTTTTTCTAATCTTTTAGATACAGACATTATATCTTTTGGTAAGATAAGAGCTAATTATGCAGAAGTGGGTAACAGTGCTCCTTTTGACTTTTTATATGATGTTAAGGATGTAAATACTCCTATTGGAAGTGCTAGCACTTCGGTAGGTGATGTAAAAAAGAATCCAAATTTAAAACCTGAAAGAACAACAAGTACAGAACTTGGTTTAGAAATGAAGCTTTTAAAAAGTAGATTTGGGTTTGATATCGCATATTACATAAACAACTCTATAGATCAAATTTTTGGAGTACCAGTTAGTAGAGGTACGGGATACACTTCAAAAATCTTAAATGCTGGAGAAATTGAAAACAAAGGGATTGAGTTATCTGTAAACGGAACTCCCGTGCAGACCCAAAATTTTTCCTGGGACGTAAATGTAAACTGGTCTAAAAATGAAAATAAAGTAATTTCCTTAGAAGATGGTATCGAAAATCTTCAATTAGGTGATTTTCAAGGAGGTATAACAATAAATGCTACTATAGGACAACCTTATGGAGTTATTTATGGTACAGATTACACCTATTTAAATGGTCAGAGAATTGTTGGTGCAGATGGTTACTATGAAAAAACTGCTGCTTCTAATAATGTGATTGGTGATACAAACCCAGAATGGTTGATGGGTATTTCCAATAAATTTAATTATAAAAATATTGCTTTTAGCTTTTTAATTGACATTCAAAAAGGAGGGGATATATTCTCTTTGGATCAATATTATGGTTTAGGTACTGGTTTATATGCCGAAACTGCTTTTACAAATGATCTTGGAAACCCAGTAAGAAATAGTTTAGCAGACGGTGGAGGTTTTATCAATCCGGGTGTTACTGCCGATGGCTCTCCAAATACCACAAGACTTGCAGGAGATGAATATACTCTTTTTGGATCTGATGGAGGTTTTCCTGACTCAGCTTTCGTTTATGATGCTAGTTATATAAAATTACGAGAAGTTTCCCTAACATATACTTTTCCTAAAAAAATAATTGACCGTACCTTCTTAAATGATGTCTCTTTTAGTGTAATTGGTTCTAATCTTTGGATTATTGACAAAAATATTCCTCATGAAGATCCTGAAGGAGGTTTAGGTTCTGGTAATTTGCAAGGATATTCTACTGGATCATTACCAACAACTAGAGATTTTGGTTTCAACTTAAAATTACAATTTTAAAAAAATAAAGATGAAAAAAATATTAATTCTAATTACCGCGGTAATTATAGCATCTTGTTCGGACAACCTCGAGAGTTTGAATGAGAATATTAAAGATCCATCTTCTGTTCCTGGAGAAACATTGTTTACTGGTGCGCAGAAGAATTTAGTTGACCAAGTGGTTGATTTAAATGTTAATAACAATAACACCAAACTCTGGGCACAATATTTACAGGAAACAACATATTTACAAGAAAGTCAATATGACCAAGTAACAAGAACCATTCCAGCTACGCATTGGAGTGTTCTTTATAAAGATGTTTTAAAAGATTTAGATGAAGCAGCTAAGGTTATTGAAGAAACTCAATATTCACTACCTACAGATATTGAGACTAAAGCCAATAAGCTTCAGGTAATAGAAATATTAACCGTTTATACTTATAGCATCTTAGTAGAAACTTTTGGAAACGTTCCCTACGCAGAAGCCTTAGACATTGATGACTTATTACCTACATATGATGAAGGTGAGACGGTATATAAAACTCTTATAGAAAGACTTACAGTTACTATTAATGCATTAGACACAAGCAAAGGAAGTTTTGGACTTGCAGATAATATTTATGGTGGAGATACATCACTATGGAAAAAATTTGCTGCTTCTTTAAAACTAAGAATGGGTATTCTACTATCTGATGTGGATAATGCATTTGCTAAAACTACGGTAGAAGATGCCGTAACAAGTGGTGTATTTACCAGCAGAGCTGATAATGCTAATTTCACATATCTAGCAGCTGCACCAAACACAAATCCTATTCATAATAATTTAGTTTTGAGTGGGAGAAATGATTTTGTTGCTGCGGTTACTATTGTAGATATGATGAACACATTAAATGACCCTAGAAGACCTTTGTACTTTTTAGAAGTACCTGGAACTGGAAATTATATTGGCGGAGGTATTGGTATGACCTCGGATTTTGATTCACATTCTCATGTATCTGCTCAAGTAGAAGCAGCTACAACTCCTGGTGTAATTCTTGATTATGCAGAAGTTGAGTTTTTATTAGCTGAAGCTGCTGCTAGAACTTTTGCAGTTGGAGGAACAGCAAAGAGTCATTACGATATTGCTGTAGTAGAATCAATAGAAAGCTGGGGAGGATCAAATGCAGATGCAATGACATACCTTGCTCAACCAACGGTAGATTATGATACTGCCTTGGCAGCAAGTACTGCAACTACTCCTTGGAAAGAAGTAATAGGTAATCAAAAATGGATAGCCTTGTTTAATAGAGGTTTAGAAGCTTGGACTTCAATCAGACTTTTAGATTTCCCAACATTAGCTACTCCGGATAAACCTAAATCTGGTTTTCCAAACAGATATACATATCCTGTTATTGAGCAAACTTTAAACCCTACAAATTGGACAGCAGGCTCTGCTGCTATAGGTGGCGATCTTGCCGAAACAAAACTTTTCTGGGATTTGAATTAGTCAATATTCCAATAAATTATTAGCATAATTCATAGGGGTGAGATAGAAAATCTCACCCCTATTTTTTATATCAATATTGTAGCTGTTTTTTTTTAACAATATTGACTCGTTTTATATAGCAACCACCTACCCATTGAACGGAAAACTACTCTAAAGCACCAAAAAAAACAAGTGACTTATCTTGTATATTATCCTAAGATTGTAAAAGAAGAATCAAAAAAGTTTATATAAATTTTCTTTCAAATCCTTATATCAAACTCTGTCATTCAACTTTATTTTTATAGATTACTAATCATAAATAATATATATCGTAATCCTATAAACAAAAATTCCCCAGAAGCATGGCCTTGCTCCCAGGGAATCAACCTAATTAATCTAACCTAACTAACTTATTGTATTATATAATCTATTCTTTGATGAATAGAAAATTAAGTAATTATTCAAATTCTATAATCTTACAAAATGATGTTCCGTTAGGACATTCTGGAGTCTCTATCATCAAACACACTTCATACCTCCCTGGCCCATCAAATTCATGATAAAACGGATTATTATGAGGGAATTCTGGTGATTTACCAACATATTTCTTATTAACAAACCATTCTAGAGTAATATTATCAATTCCTTCAAATGCACGAGGGTAGAAATAATACGCGGCTTTATCTCCATCTCGTTCTGGTTCAAAGAACAGATCTGGGCAATCCCCTACTCTTATCTCTTTACAATATTTCACTCCTTCTTGGCAATCAGGAGTAATCACTTTTAAACATACTTCATGAACACCAGAATCAAATTGATATATAAGAGTTCTATTTCCTATCTGCGAATCATTATCATTTTTTGGTGAGTCTACAACCTTTCCATCAACAAACCATAGTATTTGGCTTACCTCATCTACACCTTCTATCTTCGCATCAAAAGTATACGTCCCCATTGTTTCTGGTTCCATTTCTTTTGTAAAAGAAACTTCTGGACAAGCTAAATCAGATGCTTCGACTTCTATAACTTTACAATAAGAAACCCCTTCTGGGCAATTTGGTGTTTCTGTTTTGATACATACTTCATACCTTCCCGGCTCTTTAAAATTCCATATAAAATAATTATTTTCATTAGGTGCAGAATCTTCTACTAATTCGCCATTAATATACCACCCATAAGATACCTCTTGAATTTCTTTAAAATCTGCAATAAATTTATAAGTAGATCGCCCTTGGTAATGCTTACTTCTAAAAAACAAATCAGGACAAGGGTTATTTTCATCTACCTCTACTTCTATATCAGCACAGGCTTCTACCGTTCTCTCTTCTGTTATTATTCTAACACAAATTGTGTGTTTTCCAGGTTCAAACAGGTAGTCCATAATCTGATTGATGATATTTTCTTTATCTTCTCCTTCTATATCATTTCCATCAACAGACCAAATTATTTCTGCATCATTGTTAATTCCGTTGGTTTTAGCTTCAAAACTATAAACGGCACTTCCTTCTTTGTTATCAATAACGATCTCAACCTCTGGATCATTATTAAAATCTTCCGTTTCGCAAGAGATAAATCCTAACAAAAGTGCAAATATCAACGTATACCAAATACTAAATTTTTTCATCATGAATAATTTTTGGGGTTAGTAAATTTTCTTAAGAAGCTTTTTAAACCTCTCTTAAAATGAAACGACTCAAAAAAAAATTACCCTACCCCATACTTTATTTTTTTATTTTTTGATAGCTTGAAAAAAAAATCTAGTTTTGGAAGTATATTTTATTTCCCAGATGTCTGACAACAAAAATTCTACTTGTAACGAGCAAGTCTTTGACGAATTTTTCAAGAGTAACTCCAAACTTTTGAGGAATTACATATATTATAAATTTGGAGATCTGGAACAGGCCGAAGATATTGTTCAAGATGCATTTATTAAACTCTGGAATAATTGCTCTAAAGTTTCTATAGATAAGGCTAAAAGTTACATTTATACAATTGCTACTAATCTTGGTATTAGCGTTACACGACATCAAAAAGTGAGGTTCAAATACAGAGATTACATTATACAACGTAAAACAGACATCAATCACGAATCACCAGAATTTATTGCTCTTGAAAAAGAGTATATGGAAAAATTAAAAAGTGCAATTGCAGATTTATCAGAACGTCAAAGAGAAGTGTTTCTGCTAAGTCGAATAGATAAAAAAACATATAAGGAAATTGCAGAACTATCGAATGTTTCTGTAAAAGCTATAGAGAAATTAATGCACAAAGCATTGATAACATTAAGAAAAAAAATAGGAAATATTTAGAATATGCCTATTGACCTAGAAAACTTTTTAATATAAAAAGGTAGGGTAATTTAAAAATAAAACGTTCACATATTATATACCGAAGTTATGTTAGACGATAAAAAAGATGATATATTCTTATCCAGGTGGATTAACGGAGAGCTTTCTGAGGAAGAACTTCGTGAGTTTAAGTCTCACCCTGAGTATGAGCATTATGTAAAAATAATGGCCGGTGCTGACGCTTTGGATCTAACAGATTATGATATAGAAAAAGAACTCTCTACTTTAAAATCTAAATCAAGTTATACATCAAAAGAAAAATCTAATTCGGTTATAAAATTATGGCCTTACATAGCAGTTGCCGCTTCAATCGTAATTATTTTAGGGATATTTTTATTTAAACCCAGCGAATCTTTTAATGCCAACTATGGAGAGCAATTAACTGTAACATTGCCAGATGGATCCGAAATGATCTTAAATGCCAAATCGACTGCAAGCTTTGATGAGAAAAATTGGAAGAAAAATAGAATGGTGACCTTAGAAGGAGAAGCTTTTTTTAAAGTAAAAAAAGGAAGCAAATTCACTGTTACAACCAAAAATGGAAAAGTCTCTGTACTAGGAACTCAATTTAACGTACAATCTCAAAATACTCTTTTTGAAGTTACTTGTTTTGAAGGGAAAGTTAGTGTTGTTAATAAGGAAAATAAAAATATTCTAACAGCAGGAAAAGGATATAGAAATCTAGAAAATACTGCCCCAGAAAGCTGGACTTTTGATACTCAGAAACCATCCTGGCTTAATAATACAAGTTCGTTTAGAAGTATACCTATCAAATATGTATTTAACGAACTTGAAGAACAATATGATTTAAAAATTAAAACAACAGAGATAAATCTCGAAACTATATACACAGGAACTTTTCCAAACAATAATAAGGAAGTTGCTCTTAGAACAGTTTTTAGTACCTTAGGCATGAAGTATAGCCTATCGAAAGATAGTAAGACCGTGGTATTAGAAAAATAATAGAATGATAAGACTTTTATGTGTATGCCTTTTGTTATGCAGCATATCTGTTTCTTCTCAAGAAGAAGCAAAAGTCATTACTATTAATAACAAACCACTACCCTCAGTAATTCCTATAATTGAAGAATTCTACAATCTTAAATTTTCTTATATCGACACCTTAATAGAGGATGAAAATATCTCTCTAATACTAAATTCTGAAGATTCTCTAGACAATTTAATTAAACAACTACAACAACAAACGAAATTAAAGTTTAAAATCACCGGAAAAAACTTTGTTACTATCAGTGCTTTGGATAAAAGAGATCGTATCACTGTTTGTGGATATATTTTAGATGAAGAGCAAAAACCACTTAAGGATATAGGAATCTTTTTCAAAGCTAATCGTACTAATGTAACTACAGATAATAAAGGTTATTTTGAAAGTAGTCAAGTACCATACAATTCTGTTATTTTAATTAGTGCTCCGGGGTTTCGTCAAAGAATTTTGAATTCTAAATCATTTTTAACTGACGAGTGTATTAAAATAAACCTTACCAATGCACATGAAGAAATTCTTGATGAAGTTTTTATTCAGGAATATTTAGCCAAAGGAATTACCCAAAATAAAGAAGTAATCCATATTGACTTAAATAACGTAGAAGTCCTCCCCGGCCGTACAGAACCAGACATTTTACAAACAATACAACTCACTCCAGGTGTTAACAACCCTTTTGAGACTGCTTCCGGATTATTTGTAAGAGGAAGTTCTCCTAACCAAAATCTAGTATTATGGAATGGCATAAAGACCTATCACCAAGGACATCTATTTGGTATGCTATCTGCGTTTAATCCATATGTAGCTAAAGAGGTTAATTTTTCTAAAAGCGGTGTTAGTGCTCAATATGGAGATCGAATTGCAGGAGTGATTGATATTAAATCAGAAAATCAAATTGCAGAACGGTTTTCAGGTGGTGCCGGTTTTAATATGATCAATGCAGATATCGTAGCGCATATTCCTGTCTTACAAGATAAAATATCAATTCAGGTATCAGGAAGAAGATCATACACCGATGTTTTAAAAACATTTACCTACAAACAGCTCTCTGATCGTGTTTTTCAGAATACTAAAATTGCCGAGACTGATCCCCTTAATGATGAAGATAATGATTTTTTCTACTTAGATTATAATGCAAACCTAATTCTACAACCATCAGATAGTGATAAAATAGAAATTAATACCATTTATAGTAAAAATGACTTAGATTTTAGAAGAAGTGACACTACCGAATCTTTTAATGATGAGCTTACTACAGAGAATGAAGGATATAATTTTAAATGGAGTCACGTATACAGTAATAATTTCAACACCAAAGTAAGTGGATATTACACCAAATACCTTCTAAATTATCAATTTATCACAAGAAACTTGGGAGCCATAACAGAAATTGAAAGTAAAAAAAACAGTATTGGAGATTTTGGTGCCGAACTTGGATTGAATTACAAAATATCAAAATACCAAAGTATCTCTGGCGGTTATCAATTATCAAACAATACAATCAAATATGCTTTTGTAACAGCCACCCCCGGTTATCAACTTATTTTGGATGAAGATGATAGTTTTTTAAATACTCATGCAGCATATGCAGAATACACTTTAGATAATCCAAAAAGCTTTTATGTATCTGTCGGATTACGATTTAATTTTTACGCAGAACTTGACAAAACCTATATAGAGCCCCGGATTTTTGCTCAAAAATATATTACTAAAAACTGGGAAGTTAACACTAGCTTAGAATACAGAAGTCAAGCTACTAGTCAGATACAAGAATCCGTGGTCAGTGATTTATCGCTAGAAAACAAAGTCTGGACATTAGCTAATAATGATCAATTCCCAGTAATTAGTAGTTATCAATTTACTTTAGGAAGCAGTTTTAGAAAAAACAAATGGTATTTGGACATTGACGGCTATTACAAACAAATCGAAGATATCACTACGCTAACTTCTGGTTTTATTAACCCAATTGATAACACCTATCATATAGGAGAGAGTAGAGTTTTTGGAGTTGATTTTTTTCTAAAAAAAAGATTCAAAAATTATAAAACATGGGTAAGCTACTCATATATCAATACCAGTAATACATTTGAAGACATTAATAATGATGAATCTTTTCCTGGAAATTGGAACATTGAACATACCGTAAAATGGTCTCAATTCTATAGAGTTAATAATTTCCAATTCTCTTTAGGTTGGATTTGGCATACAGGAAAAGTCTTTACCAATGTATCAGGAGTAGATGAAAGTGGTGAAATTGTAATCTTAGAATTTGATGAGATTAATAGTAATAATCTTCCCGAATATCACAGGCTGGATTTCTCTGCTATTTACGATTTTAAAATAGGATATAATTCCAATATCAATTATCGCATTGGACTTTCTGTTTTAAATTTATATAATAAAAGGAATTTACTAAACAGAGAGTTTAGGACGACCAATTCTCTGAACAATCAGTTTATCAATTCTGATATACTGTCACTAGGAATCACTCCAAATATTAGCTTCAGGGTCTTTTGGTAGTTAACTATTCAATTTTTTATCTATTTTCTTGTACCTTCATCACCTACAAATTATATAATTAAAATGAAAAAACTCTTTTTTATTAATTGCATGTTTCTATTTTTATCTATAGGATATGCTCAAAAAACACATCCTGATTATAGCATCACAGATAAAATATCTCTTCAATGTAATCCTGTTATTAGTCAAGGAAAAACAGGTACCTGCTGGAGTTTTTCTACCACCTCTTATATCGAGTCAGAGGTTGCTCGTTTAGGACATGGAGTTCACAATTTATCAGAATTATTTCAGGTTAGAAATACATATACTGATAAAGCAAGAAATTATATCTTAAGACAAGGAAAGGCTCAGTTTAGCGAAGGAGCACTCTCACATGATGTTATAAAATCTATTCGCAAATACGGGATTATTCCTAATGAAATTTATACGGGTTTTGCTGGAAATATTGCAGAACGTCATGATCATAGTGAGTTAATTAAATTATTAACCAATATGGTTGATAATGCGGTAAAACACAAAATTCTTTCAAAAAACTGGTGGAAAAGTTACGAAGCAATGTTAGATATCTATATTGGAAAAAGACCTAACACTTTTAACTATAATAATAAGACGTATACCCCTATTGAATTTGCTAAAGAACTCGGGATTGATGCAAATAACTACATCACGTTAACTTCTTTCACCCATCACCCCATGAATAGTAATTTCATTCTAGAAATTCCAGATAATTTCTCTAATGGTATATACCATAACATTCCACTTGATGAGTTACAACAAGTAGTTGATCATGCTTTAAAAGAAGGGTATACTGTAGCCTGGGATGGAGATGTAAGTGAAATCGGGTTTTCTCAAAAAAGTGGTTTAGCAATTCTTACTAATGAAAAAAAACGTGAAAATGCATTTAAAGAGTATGCTGAAGAAGAGAAAGTTACTTCCGAATCTCGGCAAAGAGAATTCGAAAACTACAATACTACAGATGATCACTTAATGCATTTAGTTGGAAAAGGAGTTGATAAAAAAGGAAAAACGTATTATAAAATCAAAAACTCGTGGGGAGTCAAAGGGGCTCAACATGGGTATCTTTATATGTCTGAAGCATATTTTAGAATGAAAACCGTAGGGATTTTACTTCATAAAGATGGTATTCCTAAAAAAATAAAAGAACAGATATAATCAATTTACAAAATTCAAAAAAGCTGTCTGTGTACACAGACAGCTTTTTTATATAAGAAATATATCTTTTTAGAACTGCTCTCTTCCTGAAAAATGAAAAGCTCCTTCAATAGCAGCATTTTCATCACTATCACTACCATGTACAGCGTTTTCACTAATAGAAGTAGCATACTTTTTACGAATAGTTCCTTCTGCAGCTTCTTCAGGATTTGTTGCGCCTATTAAAGTTCTGAAATCTTCTACAGCATTTTCTTTTTCTAAAATAGCCGCTACAATTGGACCACTTGTCATATATTCTACTAATTCTCCATAAAAAGGACGTTCCTTATGAACTGCATAAAATGCTGCTGCATCATCTGTAGTGAGTTGAGTTAATTTCATTGCTACAATTCTAAACCCTGAAGCAGTAATTTGCTCAATAATTCCTCCAATATATCCTTTTCTTACCGCATCCGGTTTAAGCATTGTAAAAGTTCTGTTTGTTGCCATTGTATGTTTTTGTTATCTAACACCTCTGTAAATCAGAAGTATTTCAAATTATTATTTAGGTATTTTAAACCCGATTTTTAAATTTTTTGTGCAAAAATATATATAAAAGCATCAAAAACAAGAATTATTATATGAAATGAGTAATATCAAGAATCAATTATTTACATCTGAATAGATTTACTCATCTTTCTACAGTAAAGAAAATTACATTTCAAAATCTAATTTTTGGGATATTGTTTTTTAAACTCTTGTAATACAATATTATTTTCACCTCGAATCTGCATGGTTACGGTATAAGAATCAAGATCAAATTTTAACGTTCCAAAACTTGGAGTTGAAATTACTCGCCCAATCCTATGTCTATTAGACTCCCCCTTGTATCCTGTATAAGAATGAGTTAAACCACTAGAGGTGAAATCAATTAACGGGTATTTAAGCCCTTTTATCCTTGTCATAGAAAACTCAGAAATATGTCGGTCTCCACTGAGCAATATTGCATTTCTCACTCCTTTATTTATTAGGATATCATTTAGTCGTTTTACCTCGTGAGGAAAATTTCCCCAAGTTTCAAAACCATGTTCTGATGATAAAAATTGAATACTACTCACAATAAGAACAAAATCAGAATAATTGGATGCCAACTCTTTTTCTAACCATTTCCATTGCGCTGCTCCCAATACAGTTCCCTCATTATTTTCATATGGTTCATAACGTCTTCCTTCTTCTGTACTTTTTCTTAAAGCAGATCTAAAAAATCGGGTATCCAGAACGATCACTTTTACGCTCCCTTTTTCAATTTCGAAAACCCGAGAAGTATAAATCCCATTCTGAGCTCTTATAGGGGCATTTTTTGCAACCTCTAAAAAATCTAGAAATAATTGTTGACTTTCTTCTTTTTTATACCACTCTACTCCTGCGTCATTTTTACCATAATCATGATCATCCCAAGTAGCCATTACAGGAACTACTTTCTTTAATTTTTGATAATCAGGATTACTGTTTTGTATTCTATAATCATTTTTTATTTTAGACATATCATCAGAATCTGCATAGATATTATCTCCGCCCCAAATAAATAGATCTGGGCTATTCTTTAAGATCTCATTCCAGAAAGGCTGAGAACTGTTCTGGTTATTACAGCTTCCGAAGGCTATAACAAAATCAGGTGATGATGTTTTGTCTTGTGAAAAAGATAATTGAATTACACAAAAGAATACAACAAGAAAATGATCAATATATCTCATGATTATCAAATTTAATAACTCTACAAAATTAATTGTTCTAATATTACTAAAATATTATTTATTGTATCTTCGCTGACTTATGAATACTAATGAAACAAACAAGATAAGAAGACTTCTGTCTACTTCAAAAAATATTGTTATTGTAACCCATAAAAACCCTGATGGGGATGCTATAGGTTCTAGTCTGGCATTATATCATTATCTTATTTCTTTTGGACATGATGTTACGGTTATTACGCCAAATGATTATCCTCTTTTTTTAAAATGGATCCCTGGCGAAGATACTATCCTTAAGTATGATAATGCTACTAAAAATGCCCTTTCTAAAATCGAAAAAGCAGATCTTATCTTTACTTTAGATTTTAATCATTTTTCTAGAAGCGGTGATATGGAAAATGTTTTGGCAAAAACCAAAGCCACCTTTATTATGATTGATCATCATCAACAACCCGATGATTACGCAGAAGTAACTTATAGTGATCCAAGTATGAGTTCTACTTGTCAGATGATATATCATTTCATAGAAAAACTGAATGATCTGGATAAAATCACTTCAGAGGCCGCAACCTGTATTTATGTCGGAATAATGACAGATACTGGGTCTTTTAGATATAGATCTACAACGAGTACCACTCATAAAGTACTAGCTGATCTGATCGATCGAGGAGCAGATAATACCAGAATTCATGAAAACATTTATGATACTAATACACTGTCCAAAATTCAATTAAAAGGTATTGCATTAAATAACCTAAGAGTACTACCAGAATATAAGACAGCATTCATCACTTTATCTCAAAAAGAACTGGATCAACATAGTTTCAAAAAAGGGGATACTGAAGGTTTTGTAAATTTTGGACTTTCTATAAAAGGAATTAAATTTGCCGCCATCTTTATAGAAAATAAAGGAGAAGAGATTATTAAAATCTCTTTACGCTCTAAGGGTGATTTTTCGGTAAACGAATTCTCTAGAAATCATTTTGAAGGAGGTGGTCACAATAACGCTGCTGGAGGTAGAAGTAATCTATCATTATCTGATACTGTTGAAAAATTTATTAGTATCTTACCAACTTATAAAAAAGTCCTGAATCAATGAGATTAGCCCTTCACACGCTCTGTCTTCTTTTTTTATTTTCTTCATGTAAAACACCTGAAGCTCGAAGACCAATAAGCATTAAATCCGGCTCTTTTATTAGTGAATCTATTAATCGTAATAAAGAACTCGCCGCAAGAGAAGAGGGTAGAATTCAAAAAATTATTAATGAAGACTCTACTAACAATTATATAACTTCAGAAACAGGTTTCTGGTATTTCTATACTAAAAAAGATACCATATCTACTACCACACCACAATTTGGAGATATAGTAACCTTCGATTATAACTTAAAAGATTTAGGTGGTACTGTAATTTATTCGCAACAAGAACTAAATACAACTACTTATCGTATTGACAAAGAAGAACTTTTTTTAGGTCTTAGAGAAGGATTAAAACTTATGAAACAAGGTGAAATGGTAACATTTCTCTTTCCTTCTTATCAAGCATATGGATATTATGGGGATGATAATAAGATTGGCACAAATATTCCGTTAATAGCAGAAGTAACACTTAATACAATTACAAAAGAATCAACAACAGAAAATTAATTATTAACAAAAATGAAAAAATTAAATTTATTATTCTTAGCTATTATTGCATTAGCACTCAACAGTTGTAATGAAAAATACCCAGACTTGCAAGAAGGTGTTTATGCTGAAATCATTACAAACAAAGGTACTGCAGTAGCAAAATTACACTATGATCTTACTCCTATGACAGTTGCTAACTTTGTTTCTCTGGCAGAAGGCACCAATACTATGGTAGATAGCACCTATATAGGAAAGAAATTTTATAACGGAATTATATTTCACAGAGTGATCAAAGATTTTATGATCCAGACCGGGGATCCTTTAGGAACCGGTACAGGAGATCCAGGGTATAAATTTCCTGATGAGATTGTGGATTCACTTTCTCACAAATCAAAAGGAATTTTATCTATGGCAAATTCTGGCCCAGATACCAATGGTAGTCAATTTTTTATTACATTAAAAGAAACCCCATGGTTAAATGGAAAACACACCGTTTTTGGAGAAATCGTTTTGGGACAGGACATTATTGATAGCATTGGTGTTACAAAAACAGGCGCTGGAGATAAGCCTGAAGAAGAGATAAAAATGATGGAAGTTAATATCATTCGTAAAGGTTCGGATGCTAAAGCTTTTAATACAGAAACTGCGTTTACAGACAAGATAAAAGTTCTTGAAAAAGAAAAGGCCGAAAAAGAAAGAGTAAAAAAAGAGCGCAATGAAGCTATTGCTGCTAAGTTTAATGAGCAGAAAAGCACAGCAACAAAATTAGAAAGTGGTCTTGAAATTGTATTTACAAATCAGGGAGATGGGCAACAACCCAAGCAAGGAGAAATTGTGAATATAAATTATGCAGGATATTATACAGACGGAAGAGTCTTTGATACTAATATTGCTGAAAAGGCAAAAGAACTTGGTGTTTTTGACGAACGTAGAGCTGCAGATCCAAGAGGATATGCTCCTGCACCAATGCAATATTCTCTTGAAGCAAAAATGATTGCTGGTTTTAAAGAAGGTATATTGCAGTTAAAAAATGTTGGCTCTAAAGCTATACTTTTTGTTCCTTCTCATCTTGCTTATGGTGAAAGAGGTAATCGAGGAATCCCTCCAAATACCGATCTTATTTTTGAGGTAGAATTAATGAGTATACAAAGTCAGAAAGAAACAAAATAACTCCTATTGTATTCATACAATAATCAAAGAATAAAAGCATCCCGATAAATTCGGGATGCTTTTTTTTAATCGAATCATAATATAGCTTCTCTCTATTTATACCTCTTTAAACAAGAATTCATGAAATTTGACAGTTAATACCTTCAAACAAATTATCTTATACTTGTAATATCATTGCTATTTTTAAGTACTAATACACCATAATTGTTTTTCATGAAATTCAAAACCCATCAACTCGATATTAACAGAAAATATAATAACGGAATCGTTGTTGATAGGCTTTCTCATGATAACCCTTATGATAGTAATCAAGTTCATAGGCATAATTATTACGAAATTCTTTTCTTTTTTAATGCAAACGGTGGGGAACAAAAAATAGATTTCAAAGATTATAAAATCAAGAGTAAGACAATTTATACTATTGCACCTGGGCAGATACATTTATTAAAAAGGAATCCAAACGAAAATGGAATTTCAATTCAATTTTCAAAAGAATTTTTGTTATTGAACTTTTCTGCCGCTCATTTAGAATGGATGGATTTACTTCAAAAGTATACAGAGTTAACTCTTACAAATTCAAAATACGATGAATTATTCGTATTGACTCAAAAATTACTTCTTGTTTTTGACAGTAGAGATGAGTTCTCTTTTCAAAAAATCACCAATTATTTCAGTTTGATATTAATTGAAATTCTTGAATTTATAAATCAGGAATATCAAGACGATGTCAATCAACAGAACAATACTGCTTTACAGTTTATATCACTAGTACAAAAACATTTTAGAAAAAAAAGAATGGTGAAAGAGTATGCATTATTAATGAATATCTCTATTAATAAACTCACCAAGGAAATTGGAAATTCCTTCGGGAAATCTCCAAAAGAAATCATTCAAGAACATCTATTATTAGAAATAAAGCGACTTCTAGCTGTAAATGAATTGTCTCATAAAGAAATATCTTACCTATTAAATTTTGATAGTCAAAATTCGTATAACCGCTTTATAACTAATCACACAAAACATACTCCATCTGAATTAAAAAAGGAATTGGCTGAAATTCATAAATAATAGCAGTATATAGCTAACTCTTCAGGTTTCATTTCGTGTTATCATTGTCATCATATAACACTTAATCCTATGAACAAAAAAACGCATTCATTATCAATTACTGAATTTGTTTCTCTTATGGCTACTCTTATGGCTCTTGTAGCGTTAGCTATAGACGCCTTACTACCTGCATTAGACGAGATTGCAAATACCTTAACAACCGAAGAAACCAATAACACACAATTAATCATTTCGATTCTTTTTCTAGGTCTTGCGACTGGGCAACTGTTTTTTGGGACATTGTCTGATTTTATTGGACGAAAACCTGCTATATGCCTTGGGGTTTCAATTTTCATTATAGGATGTCTAATTTCTTTTTGTTCCAAAAACTTAGAGTATATGCTTATTGGTAGATTATTTCAAGGAATAGGATTATCAGGCCCTCGAATAATAAGCGTAGCTCTAATTCGCGATCAATATGAAGGTTTGGCCATGGCTAGAATTATGTCTTTTGTAATGTCTATATTTATAATTGTCCCCGCAATTGCTCCTGCATTAGGTCAAGGAATTTTATTTTTTGTAACCTGGCGGTACATCTTTCTTATGCTAATTATTGTGGCATTGGCAGCTCTATTTTGGTTTATGATTCGACAACCCGAGACATTACCTAAAGAACAACGAAAATCATTTTCAATAATGAATATCGCCAACATCATTTCTAAAATTTGCACAAACAGGACTTCTTTTGGGTATACAGTCGTGACTGGTTTGGTCTCTGGTATTTTTCTAGGTTTTTTAAGTTCTATTCAACAAATTTTCCAATCTTATAATTATAGCCATTTGTTTGTTGGTTGTTTTGCTATTCTTGCTCTTTTTATAGGAAGCGCATCTTTAATAAATGCAAAAGCTGTACTACGATATGGTGTACGGCATATGGTGGGAGTAGCACTAGTGACTCTTAGTTTAACTTCATTTATTTTCTTATTATCAAATCTATATTATCCATTAAATTTTTGGAGTATTATGACCTATTTTATGATTTCTTTGTTTTCTATTGGTATTTTGTTTGGAAACTTAAGTGCATTAGCCATGGAACCTTTGGGTGCTATTGCAGGTATCGGAAGTTCTGTAGTTGGTTCATTATCAACATTTATCTCGGTTCCGTTTGGGATCTTAATAGGGTTTAGTTATAATGGTTCAGCAATTCCTTTAATTATAGGCTTTTTTATTCTTAGTTCATTATCATTAGGAATAATGTACTGGATAGAAAAGAAATAAGACACTAACAAATAATTAAAGAAAGGTTCATCACAACTGTTTATCTTTATTCTTTATGTACCCTTTATTTAAAATGTAGTACCTATGTTCATCCCAAATTTTATCATTCTTAATAATCGCTTTTTGGAATATTCCTTCCATTTTAAATCCACTTTTTTCGAGAACCCTCATCGAACTTGTATTATATTCGATAATTCCTGCATATATTCTGATCAGGTTTAATTTTTCAAATCCATATTCGGTTATTTGACTTACGGCTTTTGTAGTAATCCCTTTACCCCAATAGGGTTCTCCTAACCAATATCCTATTTCTGCTGATTTTCTATAAATATCATTTTGTAGTATAAGTGATATGACTCCGCAAAGTTCTCCTTCAAATTCTATCCCGAAGCTTGTCGTAGGATCCTGTGCTATTGTCATCTTAATAAAGGATTCGGCATCCTCATCATCATAAGGGTTAGGAAAATAATCTCTTAAGTTATTTGATATATTGCTATTGTTGGCGAGTCTTGCCAATTGTGATTTGTCCGATTCTTGAAGCTGTCTTATATTTATTTCTTTATGATTCATAAAGTTCATCAAAATATTAACAAACATGCTATAAAACATGTTTCTATATGTATCAAAGTTCTTGTTTCTCTTATCATTTTCTTATAAAATGAACTTTTGATATTAAATCGTTTTCAATTTCATAAATCACTATAACTTCATTAAAATCAACTCCTTTTCTACCAACTACCTGTTCTCTATCAATTACTTTATTGTCAAATACCATTCTATCTACAATAGTAGCACTAAGTTTAGGCGAATTCTCAAAGATATCTTGATATACTTCTTTTAGTTTTGAACTATTATCGATAAATGGTTCTGAATCATGGAAATTATAAATTTTGATATCAGCAGCATAAAAAGATAAAAAATCAGATAAATTTCTATTATTATATGCTTCTAATTGATCTTGTACTATTTTTTATGGATTCATTTTTTAATAAAGGTTAGACAGATTTGTGATATTTATTTTTCTATTAATGTCGGAAAATTGTCAAGATCTATATCTGATAGTTTTCCATTACAATTTTTCACTATTTTTCCAAGTAAATATGGCCCTGTTTCTTTTTCATATCCAAGTCGGATATAGGTATAACAATCATTTTCTCTTAGATCTGTAAATTCTGTTGAAAAATAAGAAATACCCGTTTTATCAATCGTATCAGACTCATCTCCAAAATAGAAACCTGAAGCTATATCTGCTTTCCCACTTTGGGTATGATTTAATTTACCGAATTCTGTCATCTCAATTTTATAATCAATCGTAGTATAATTAAATCGCTTAATTGTAACAACAATAACCAGGTTACCTTTTTTCCCTGTTAATGTTATTCGCCGACCTATTTCTGGGGTTTCTCTAAAATAAATAGTGTCTCCATCACTTAAAATTAACAGATTATCTGAAAGTGTGATCTTCTCTTCTCTCATTTTTTTGAGTCCCTCAATAAATTTATCTGAATAATCAGATTTATTTTTAATACTAATTTCTGTTTCTTTTATGCCTATGTCATTGTCCTTATCTTCAGAAGAGTTTTCTTTCTTATTAGCATCTGAGTTATCTGTAACTACTGTTCTTGTTGTATCTACAAGAACCGAAGGTGCTTTTTTATTCATCTGTGAGTTACGACATCCCAATACACTCATTATGATTAGAACTACTACTATATTTTTTGCCTTTATTATTTTGTGATTCATACCAGTTTTACACTAATTATATGATAAAAAGAAAAGGCAAAAGCCCTCTCCTATTCTAACTTAAAAGTAATTAATTCAAATGAATATGATAAGAAAATTCTACAACAATGAATTAAAGTCTGTATAGTGTAATTTTAATATATACTTCTATAAACCAATAAACCTATCTTACTTATCTAAGATATCGTGTCCTTGTATAAGTAAGATAGGTCTATATATCAATTCATTAATTGGCAATTATAGCCAAAAGATGAATACTATTTCTTTGGAGTCTCTTTTAAGATTTCTTTTACGAATTTCCAATATTTTTGTACCGACGAGATACTTGTTCTTTCGTCTGGTGAGTGTGCTCCCAAGATTGTTGGGCCAAACGATATCATATCCATCTCTGGATAATTCTGCCCCAGAATACCACATTCTAATCCTGCATGGCAGGCAGCTACATGTGCTTTTTCACCATTAAGGTTTTGATACAATTCATCCATTACTTTCAAAATTGGAGAATTCATATTAGGAGCCCAACCGGGATAATCTCCACTAGTGGTTACTTCACATCCTATTAACTCAAAAGTAGCTCTCAACTTGTTTGCAAGATCCAATTTAGAAGATTCTACACTACTTCGGGTTAGACATTCGATAGTGATATTCCCTTTTCCTATTGTTATTTTAGCAATGTTATTAGAAGTTTCTACCAAATCAGAGATTGAAGCGCTCATGGTATACACTCCATTATGTGCAGCGTATAATGCCTTTATTACTCCTTCCTGAACACCTAACTCCATTACTTGTGCCGGTAGATCTGTAGTATTAATTTCTATAGTAAGATCAGGATCGGCGATAGAAAGTTCATCTTGTATTGTTTTAGACAGTTCTCCTATTTCAAATTCGAAAGCTTTTGCTTGTACTGCATCTACTACTATTATAGCAAAACTTTCTCTTGGGATAGCATTACGTAAGCTTCCTCCCCTTATTTCGTTAATTTGTAAACCAAAATTCTCAAAACCATCAAACATTAGTCTATTCATTATTTTATTAGCATTCCCTAATCCTTTATGAATATCCATACCCGAATGCCCTCCGTTAAGTCCAGTAATAGCAATCGAATACGCTACTTTACCCTCTGCAACCGGTTCTTCTTTATAATTTCTCTTTGCTGTAACATCAATTCCGCCAGCACAACCAACTCCAATTTCATCATCCTCTTCAGTATCCAGATTTAATAATATATCCCCATGTAACCATCCTCCTTCTAATCCCATAGCTCCTGTCATCCCTGTTTCTTCATCAATGGTAAATAATGCCTCGATAGCAGGATGTGTAATATCTGTAGATTCCAGAATTGCCATAATAGTAGCTACTCCCAACCCATTATCGGCACCAAGAGTTGTTCCTTTGGCTCTTACCCAATCTTCATCAATATACATTTCTATGCCTTGGGTATCAAAATCAAAATCGGTATCTGCATTTTTTTGATGTACCATATCCAGATGAGACTGCATTACTACCACTTTGCGATCTTCCATTCCCGAAGTAGCTGGTTTTCTAATTAGAACATTACCAACCTTGTCTATCTCGGTGGTTAATCCCAATGATTCTCCAAAACCTTTCATAAATGCAATGACACGTTCTTCTTTTTTTGAAGGCCTGGGAACCGCATTAAGATCTGCAAATTTATTCCATATCACTTTGGGTTCAAGGTTTCTTATTTCTGAATTCATAATTGATGTTTAAATATTGACAGCGTTATATTATTGATATTTGACAAAATTCTAAATTTTAAATCAAGTATCAAAGCTTAAAGCTGCCAAAGTCATAAAGTTTCTAAAGTCAAACAAATAGATACTAAAAAACTCTTAATTCTTCATTCTAAATTAAGAATTGTAAATATCTTTATCCCATGCAATCTAAGACAAAGCTTTATCTCACAATATTACTACCTGTTCAAATTATTTTGATTCAAATCCTGTCTTTTTTCCCTGAAGTTGTAGAGCGATTATATAGCAATGGTTTGTTTGTTTATATCTCCAAGGCTTTACGATATGTCTTCGGATGGCTTCCATTTTCTTTTGGAGATATCTTATACGGTGTTTTAATCATTATGCTAATACGTTTTTTACTTAAAAAGGTATTTAAGAAGCATTTGTTATGGAAAGAAATAGTATTGGATATTGGTGCTACTTTATCTGTTGTGTATGCATGTTTTCATATCCTTTGGGGAATGAATTATTATAGATTACCCTTACATGAGATATTACAATTGGATCACGAATATACTGAGGAAGAACTGATTAACGTTTCAGAAAAATTAATAGTTCAAGCCAATTCTTTACATCTGCAACTAGAATCCAACGATTCCTTACCTATACGCATTCCATATTCTAAAGAAGAAATATTTCAAAAAACAATTCCTGCTTACGATCAGTTACATCAAATATTTCCTGTATTACAATATCACCCTAAGAGTATTAAAACGTCTATATTAAGTCTTCCTCTAACCTACATGGGGTTTAGTGGGTATCTAAATCCTATTACCAATGAAGCGCAAGTAAATGGATTAATACTTAATTACAAGGCACCTACCACAAGTTGTCATGAAGAAGCACATCAATTAGGATTTGCTAAAGAAAATGAAGCTAATTTTATAGCTGCATTGACCACAATGAATTATGATGATATATATTTTAACTATAGTGGAGCTACCTTTGCTTTAAAATTTTGCCTAAATGATCTTTATCTTCGTAATGAAGAAAAAGCAATCTGTCTTATCGAAAAATTAAGACCTGGTATTAGAAGAAATTATATCGAAGTAAATGAGTTCTGGGAATCTTATGAAAACCCCCTGGAACCCATTTTTAAAAGTACTTATGATAGTTATTTAAAAGCCAATAATCAACCTGATGGTATGGATACCTATAGTTATGTTGTAGCCTTATTAGTTAATTACTAT
This sequence comes from Aquimarina sp. MAR_2010_214, assembly GCF_002846555.1. NCBI lineage: Bacteria > Pseudomonadati > Bacteroidota > Flavobacteriia > Flavobacteriales > Flavobacteriaceae > Aquimarina > Aquimarina sp. MAR_2010_214. The sequence goes on along the minus strand of NZ_PJMS01000001.1, from coordinate 2,442,353 downwards.
AAGACCAGATTATAGAGCAGCTATAAGGTATTATAATAACTCACAATTCTAATTAGATCATTTTCTTTTTTATAATTAAGCCTTTTTGAAGAAACATACTTTTTGATTTCGTTCTTTTTATCTTCCAGCACTTTCAATATATCTTTCTGTTTTAATTTGATCTTAAGTAAATCTCCTCCAGCTTTCAATATGAAATAATTACGTTTTTCTATATATTTATCATTCGTTGTCTGCTCATAAGCATCAATTGCTTTTCGACCTCGCATCACCTTCTTTTCGACCTTCATAACCAAAGAATTCTTCCCTTCTTTTAAAAAGACAAAGAACTGCTTTGTCCCTTCATAATCTAACATCTTATAAACATATCCTTCGTCCAAAACAACTCGAATATTCTCTTTTTTCAAAACATTGAATACTTCTGTAACTTCAATTTCATCATTTAGAGTATTATATCTAACATAGGCTCTACGCATTTTTTTTCCGTTTACATATACTGAAGCAAGCTTACTTTCATTTTCATAGTACTGATGCCCTAGAACAGTGTTCTTTAGAGGTTTCTTAACTACTACTCGAGTCCCATAAGCACTCAAATTTGTTGTTTCTTCAGCTCCAGCAACCGAACCAATTTTAGCTTGTCCAACAACCAGACAATTTTGCAACAATAAAAACACCAAAAACAATTTTTTCATTCTCTTTAATTTAAATTTTCCCTAAGTAAATAAACAACTTTTACACATATCATTACCGGTTGTTAAAAACCCCATTTAACAACCTGATATGCTATAAATTAATTCTAAATTCGGATGAGATTAGATAGATAAGGTAATCATAAAGTTATAGAGAGTTATAATAATTAATAATCCTAATCAGGTCTTTTTCCTTCTTAAATTTTAACTTCTTTGAAGAGGCAAACTTTTCAAGTTCTTCTTTTTTGTCCAAAACTTTAAGGATATCCTTTTTCTTAAGTTTTACTTTTTGAACCTCTCCTTTTTCATTGTTAACTATAAAGTATTTACTCTTCTCAACATACTTTGAAGGTGTACTTTTATCGTAACTAGTAGCTCCTTCTTTTCCTTGTTTTATCTTCTTTAATACTTTCATCCCTAAAGAAAACGCTCCCTTATTATACACAATAAAGAATTGTTTACTCCCCTCATAATCAAATAATTTATAGCTATACTTCTTAAGGTCAACCTCTAAGTTACTTATTTTCAGCATGTTAAACCTTTTATTATTATCATCTAAGTATTCTAGTTCTCCATTAAAAGCATTGTATCTAACCAAACATTTGCGTACTGATTTTTTATCTATATATACGGTCGCCATTTCATCTATTTCTTCAAAATACTGATGTCCTTTAATAGAAGTATTTCGAGCGCTTTGTCTTACCACAATTGTTGTACCAAAAGGACTTGCCTTCAAGTTATTATTGGGGTCAGAATTCATTCCAAATATGGTTTCCTGTCCAATGGTTATAGTACTAATGAGTGATAAAACAAGAAGAAAAAAAAATTTCATTATAATAAATTTTGTTGTTTATACTGCGTTAAATTTCTAAAAATTCACAGATAAACCACTACAACTAATGTTAAAACAATCTTAATTAACAGCCTCTTTTTATTTCAACAGCTATCTTTAAATTTGATTCAATTTACTTTACACTATACTTATGAAAAAACTTCTATTATCGCTTACGGTGATATGTGGGATTTTAAATTCTTATTCTCAAGATTATTTTCCAAAAAATGACGGGGTCCATACATCAAATTCTAATTATACCGTATTTAAGAACGCTACAATTCACACAACACCTGATACTGAGATCAAAAATGGAACTTTAGTTATCCAAAAAGGTAAAATTGTACAGGTAGGAAATTCTATTTCGGCTCCTGCGAATAGTGTGATAATTGACCTTAAAGGAAAGCATATTTATGCTTCTTTTATTGATCCATTCACCAATTTTGGTATCGAAAAACCTAAACGAAAAGCAGGAAGTATTTTTAGAGGTAACCCACAATATGAAGCATCCCGAGAAGGCTATTACTGGAACGATCACATTAGTCCCGAAACTAATGCCTTAACATCCTTTAAATATGATGCAAAAAAAGCAACAGAATATGTAAAAGAAGGATTTGGAGTACTTAATACTCATATGCCCGACGGTATTGTAAGAGGAACTGGGTTATTGGTAGCTCTAAATAATGAAGGCACAGAAGGTGATCGACTATTAAGTGATCGCTCATCACAGTTCTTATCTTTTTCTAAAAGTAACAAAAGTAAACAGATGTATCCTACATCTCTAATGGGAGCTATGGCCTTATTAAGACAGATGTATCACGATGCGAATTGGTATGCTGGTGGCAATGCTACTAACAAAGATCTATCTCTGGAAGCTTTAAATAGGAACAAAAATCTTCCTCAAATTTTTGAAGCAGGAAGCAGAATAAATGGTTTTAGAGCTGATAAGGTTGGTGATCAATTTAATACCCAATACGTACTTGTTGGTGGTGGAGATGAATATGCTAGGATCGACAAGGTAAAAGCTACCAATGCCAAATATATAATTCCTCTGGATTTTCCTGAAGCCTATGATGTTTCAGATCCTTTTATGGCTAATCTGGTAAGCCTGGGAGATATGAGACATTGGAACCAGGCCCCAACAAACCCTTCGGTATTATCAAAAAATGGGATTACCTTTTCTTTGACTACACATAAATTAAAAAAGATAGCTGACCTTAAAGGCAGAATTACAAAAGCAATTGAGTACGGCTTGGATAAAAAAACAGCCATTGCTGCTTTAACAACTGTACCTGCGCAGATTTTAGGAAAGAGTAATCTTTTAGGGAGTATAAAAAAAGGGAGCTACGCTAACTTTCTAATCACCAAAAGTGAATTATTTTCAAAAGATAATATTATTTATGAGAACTGGGTGCAGGGTCGTAAAAATATAGTGAATGATATGAATGTTACCGATATCAATGGTAACTATGAGCTAATCGTAGCCGGAAAAATGTATGATATGTCAATTTCTGGAAAGCCCACAAAACCTAAAGCAGAAATAAAACTTGGTGACACAAAATTAGGATCCAAAATAAACTATAAGAATGATTGGGTAACTATCACTTTTACTGATACTGATACTATTAAGACTCAATATACCAGAATAACAACCTCTATTGGTGACACTCCTGATTTCTGGAGTGGAAAAGCAATTCTTCCTAATGGGGTGCAAACTTCCTTTTCTGTTAAAAAGAAACCCGAAAAACCTTCTGAAAAAAAGAATAAAAAATCAACTGACAAAAAAGAAAAACCCGAAGTTCTTCCTGTTATGTATCCTAATATAGCATATGGAAATTCTCAATTACCAAAATCAGAATCATTGCTATTTAAAAACGCAACTGTTTGGACCAATGAAACTGATGGGATTTTAACAGAGACCGATGTACTAATAAAAAACGGTAAAATCTCTGCTATTGGTAAAAATCTTAGTGATGGTAACGCCAAAATAATTGATGCTACAGGAAAACATCTTACCTCTGGTATTGTTGACGAACATTCCCATATCGCAGCAGCTGCGATTAATGAAGCCGGACATAATTCTTCTGCCGAAGTAACTATCGAAGATGTTGTATCTCCTGATGATATTAATATTTATAGAAACCTGGCTGGTGGTGTAACCTCAATTCAGATTCTTCATGGCTCTGCAAATCCAATAGGAGGACGTTCTGCAATCATAAAATTAAAATGGGGACAGAGTGCCAATAATCTTATTTATTCCAATTCGCCCAAATTCATCAAATTTGCACTAGGTGAGAATGTAAAACAAAGTAACTGGCAAAGTTTTAGTCGTTTCCCGCAATCAAGAATGGGAGTTGAACAATTATATATGGATTACTTTTCTCGCGCAAAAGAGTATCATAAACTTAAAACCAGTGGTAAACCTTATCGAAAAGATACCGAAATGGAAACCTTGGCAGAGATCATAAACAGTCAACGTTATATTAGCTGCCATTCTTATGTGCAAAGTGAGATCAATATGTTAATGAAGGTTGCCGAAAAATTTAATTTTAAAATTAACACTTTTACCCATATTCTCGAAGGATATAAAGTAGCTGATAAGATGGTAGCCCATGGTGTTGGAGGGTCTACTTTCTCCGACTGGTGGGCATACAAATACGAAGTTAATGATGCCATTCCCTATAATGCTGCTATTATGCATAGACAAGGTGTAGTTACTGCAATAAATAGTGATGATGGAGAAATGTCTCGTCGTCTTAATCAGGAAGCTGCAAAATCCGTAAAATATGGAGGTGTAAGTGAAGAAGATGCGTTGAAATTTGTAACCCTTAACCCTGCTAAATTATTACATATCGATGACAGAGTAGGAAGTATTAAAATAGGTAAAGATGCAGATGTAGTATTATGGACAGATCATCCACTATCTATATATGCTAAAGCAGAAAAGACTATAATCGAAGGAGCCGTGTATTTTGATCTTGAAAAAGATAAAGCTATGAGAAAATCTATTGCAGCAGAAAGAAATAAACTTTCTACTATGCTTTTAAAGGCAAAAAACAGCGGTCTTAAAACACAGCCTGCCAAAAAGAAGGAAAAACAACATTTTGAGTGTGAAACTTTAGAAACTATTAATTAAACAAAATATAGATCAGACTAAGCTTGTCGAGGTCTAAAATCATAAAGAATATGAAAAAAATAGTATTCATAATAGCACTGTGTATTTTTTCCTTTGGAAAAGTAACAGCGCAGCAAACCCCAGCAAAAGTTCAGAGCGAAGCAATAACGATCACTGGTGCTACAGCACATATTGGCAATGGAGAAGTTATTGAAAATAGCATTATCATTTTTGAAAACGGAAAGATAACAGCAATAAGTGCTAATGGAAGCACCTCTGCAAAAGGATCGGTAATTAACGCTTCTGGAAAACATATCTATCCTGGTTTTATTGCTCCTAACTCTACTCTCGGATTAGTAGAAATAGGTGCAGTTCGTGCGACTGATGACGATAGCGAGATTGGAAATTACAACCCACATATTCGAAGTATTATAGCCTACAATGCAGAGAGTAAAATTGTAGAAAGTATGCGTCCTAATGGTGTTTTAATAGCTCAGGTCACTCCACGTGGTGGTAGAATTTCGGGAACATCATCAATTGTGCAATTAGATGCCTGGAACTGGGAAGATGCAGCTATAAAAGTAGATGATGGCATTCATATCAATTGGCCCAGCTCTTTTACCAGGGGACGTTGGTGGTTAGGTGAAGACCCAGGATATAAGCCCAATAAAAAATACGCAGAACAAATAACAGAATTAGTAGATTTTATACATCAATCCAAAGCTTCTATTAAATCAACTAAAACAACAGAAAACCTTCCTCATCATGCAATGAAAGGTATTTTTGATGGATCAAAAATCTTATTTATGCATGTAAATACCGAAAAAGAAATTTTGGATGTCCTTAATTTTTCTAAAGAAAACGATATCAAGAAAACAGTTTTGGTTGGCGCCTATGAAGCATATAAAGTTGCAGCGCAGCTAAAGCAACACAATATTCCTGTTCTAGTTACAAGAACACATTCTACTCCCAGGCAAGAAGATGAGGATTATGATTTACCATATAAAAACGCAAAATTACTGATGGATGCCGGAGTATTGGTTGCATTACAGAATAGCGGACAAATGGAGCGTGCTAATGCACGAAATTTACCGTTTCAGGCAGGAACTGTTGCAGCACATGGATTAGATAAAGAAAAGGCTTTACAACTCATTACTAGTAACAGTGCCAAAATTTTGGGTATTGATGACAGCACCGGAACTCTTGAAGTTGGTAAAGACGCTACTTTATTTATTAGTATTGGAGATGCTCTGGATATGCGTACAAATCAATTAGAAAAAGCTTTTATTCAAGGACGTGATATAAGCCTAGAAAGTCATCAAACAAAGTTATGGAAACGATATAGCGATAAATATAATTCAAAATAACAATTAAAAATCTCACAGGTCATAAACAATACCTGTGAGATTTATTTGTTTGGATTAATTTTTAAACTCTTTCATATCCTGAAGAGCGCTAATTAGCATATTTACATGATTACGTGTACAGCTTTCTCCCATAATACCTATTCGCCATATTTTTCCTGCAAAATCTCCTAAGCCTCCTCCTACTTCAATATTGTAATCATTTAGCAATTTACTTCTGATCATAGCCTCATCATTTCCTTCAGGTAAGAATACCGAATTCAAATTTGGCAATCTATATTCTTCATTCACCAGATATCTAAACCCTAATGATTCTAATTTCATTTTTAATATCTGATGTATCTCCTGATGTCGTTTCCATCTATTTTCTAATCCTTCTTCTATAACAATCCTAAGCGACTCGTGCAATGCATATACAGAAGAAACCGGAGCGGTATGATGATATGCTCTTTTAGCACCTCCCCAATAATTTTTAACTAAGCTAAGATCTAAAAACCAACTCTGTACCTTAGTCTTCCTATCCTCTAAAACCTTTACAGCTCTATCTGAAAAGCTAACCGGTGATAATCCCGGAGGAGCACTAAGACATTTTTGTGTTCCTGTATATATTGCATCAATATTCCATTCATCTACTTTTAACTCTACCCCACAATATGATGTTACGGCATCTACCATTAGTAATGCTCCTGCATTATGCACTAAATCACTAATTTCTTTAATAGGTTGTAAAGCTCCTGTAGAGGTTTCAGCATGCACCAAAGCTACTAATTTTGGTTTTGGACAGTCATCTAATATATTTTTTATATCCTTTGAAGAAACTACAGTTCCCCATTCTACTTCTATTTTATGAACTATTGCTCCGCAACGTTCTGCTATATCAACCATTCTACTACCAAAAACTCCATTAACAGCTATGATAACTTCATCCCTAGGCTCTAAAAGATTAACCAAGCAGGTTTCCATTCCTGCGCTACCAGGTGCCGATACTACAAAAGTTAAGTGATTTTTAGTGATAAATGTCTCTTGTACCATCGATTTCACTTCATCCATAATCCTTACAAACTCAGGATCCAAATGACCGATCAACGGAGTAGACATTGCTTTAAGAACTCTTGGATGCGCATCAGATGGTCCTGGCCCCATTAAAATCCTTGTACTAGTATTAAGTTCGTTATACATCGCTTATATTTTGATTCGTGTTAATTATATCATCTTCATAAATAAAACTGAAATATGCACATAAAGTTAGATAATTCGAAACATCTTAAACTTTGATCAAATTAGGAGTTTGGTTAAAATATACTCAAAGAATATCTATTTCATAATATCAAAGTCTAGTACATCTATAAAATTGCCATATTCAAAAAAAAGAGACATCATTTTTATCAAAAAAAAGATGTCTCTTTCTTAAAAAAATAAAAAGAGAGTATCTAAAATATTCTTTTTAGATACTCTCTCTGTTACTATATATATTAATAATTATTTATAAAGTTTTACTTTCTTCAATATTAGGTTTTTTGAATAATGACATTGACACTTTTTCTTTACCTATATTGGCGTTCACAAAATTCATTTCACTCTTAACTTCTCCTACTACGCCATCTTTATAAGCTCTCCATTTAAGAGTTTTAGGGAATTGTAATCCATTTACATCATTCCAATCTGTATACTCTACCAATCTTATTTTTTCACTAGATTCTTTACTAAAAAATGTAACGGTATACCCTAGAAATTTCATTTTCCCAGATCCTTTATCATAATATAGAAAATAATTGTCTTTGGGTGAATCTCCTATACCCTCTCCATAAGATATTTTATAGCCTGTATATGAAATACCATCTACTTCAAGATCATCTACTTTTTGATATGAAATTCCATCATCACCTAAAACAAAAGGCATTGCATAAAAATAAAACATCAGATTGTGATAGAAACGAGGATTTCCTTTGAAATAAGTAGAATCTTGTTCTAACCAAGCTTCTTTACCATCAAACCCTAAAACAAATTTATCTGTTTCTACGCGTGCATAACGGGTTTTAAGGTCGATAGTGTGTTTTTCATTTCCTTCAGGTTTAGCAATTTCAAAAATCATGCTATTCATTTGATCAAATGTATTGATACCTCCATGAGCTTTAAAAACGGCTGCGATATCTTCGGGAAAATCCCCTGATCGATCTGGTACAACTTCTTCCTTTTGTTCTTCCAGAATTTTGGTTTCTTTTTCTGATTTCACTTCTTGTTTACAGGAAATAATACTTGTAATCAAAAGTGATGCTAGGATAAGATTTTTCATGATTAAGATATATAAATAAGTTAATTCTAGACAGTGTAGTCGTATTACCTAAAATATCTTACAGTATTATATTAGTAGCTTTTTGATTTTTTTAAAATTTCTCCATATTCATAAACATGATTCTTATCTGAAAAAGTATAATTCTTATCACTATACCTAAAAGTCTTTGCATCTGCACCATCAACAATTTGTCCATGAAAAAAAACAAGACTATCATCTTTCACATAGCCATATCCTACTTCTTCAAGAGTTGACGCATTGGCTTTTTCAAGAATTTTCCCTTTATAGTAAATATTATCATCTATTTTAACAATAGAATTATCATTGTAAAACTGTATTTGATCAGCACTTTTAAAAGGAATGCGAACTATTCTATCTTTGATATCAAGATCAATATTATCGGTATAAATATATACATATTCATCATCACGAATACAAAAATAAGCTAAATCAACAACCTGAGATACATTGACTTCTGTTCTATATAACGGTTGTTGATACCAATAATAATACACTCCATTTTTGTCTTTACAAAATTGACTATTCACGACTTCAAAAGACTCATAATCAATCTCTTGCATTATCTCATTATTTCTAAAGATAAAATTCTTATCCTTTGCAAAATCATAACTTAACTGTTCATATGTTTCAGGATCAGCATCTTCTAATATTTTAAAACCATCGCCAGTATCACTAATATGATAATAATTATCTACAAGGATATATACATGATTTTTATCTATAGGGACATAGCCAGCCTTTACATTAAAAGAAGGCACATCTACTCCAAAATCAATTATTTTTGACTTAAAATATGCATATTCTTTATCTTTTGCATAATCTCTTCCTAAAACTTGAAAAGTGGTATAATCAACATTCATTTCATTCTTACCTAAAGAAAACCAATTTCCCATTGGGCTGTATATAATTTCATCACCACTTCGTGAATAAAAGTAAGAATCGGATTTTTCCTCATTTATCAATTTCCCAAATGGGTTTAAAAAACGATACACTCCATAAATACCAAGTGTAGCTAGTAGTAGAAAAATCGCAGCTAATATCATCAATACTTTTTTTATCATTTTGTTTATGATTTGCTTCATTAAAAATGAGTCATAAACAAAACTATAAAAAGTAATAGATTGATTTATCCCTGTAAACCGTGATTGGGAATGTAATACTGTTATTAGGTTTTCTGCTTTTTCTTTTTTGCTGCTGGAAAAAGGACATTGTTTAGAATTAAACGATATCCCGGTGAATTAGGGTGTAGTTCTAACTCGGTCTTTGGATCACCAACTCTATGTGTATAATCTTCGGGATCGTGACCTCCAAAAAATGTAAAGAACCCTTTTCCTTTAATTCCATGGATATAGCGTGCTTCTGAATTTGTTTTATTTTCACCTAATACTAAAACATTAGATTTAATCTCATTAGGGTTATATGCTGTGGTCTGCCCCATAAATCCTTTAACTAAAGCAGTATGGTTTTGACAAAGCATGGTTGGAATAGGATCCCACTTTGCTGAGAAATCCATCAGTGTAAAATAATCTGTAGTTTTAGATATACGGCGTTTTCTAGTCATATCAATTGAAGAAAACTCATATACATTTGGGCTACGTTCTAATGTAAAGTTCTTAAACGCAAAAGTTTTATTATAATCTATCTTAGACTGGTAACCCGGTTCACTAGGATCTCCATCAAACATAGGTTCACAAATATCAACTCCTTCTGCAGACAATGCAATCTCAAAGCTATCAGTAGCACTACACATGGCAAACATAAATCCACCACCAACAACATAATCACGAATTTTTAAAGCAACATCTAGTTTCTCTTGGGAGACTTTTGAATATCCAAGTTCATTAGCAAGTTTCTCTGCTGCAGCTTTTTCTCTGATATACCATGGAGCAGCTCTATATGTAGCATAAAACTTACCATATTGTCCTGTAAAATCTTCATGATGTAAATGTAACCAGTCATATAAGATCAGGTTATCTTCTAGAACTTCTTTATCATAAATTGTTTTGTAGGGAATTTCTGCAAATGTCAATACCATAGTAACCGCATCGTCCCATGGTTGATTTCCTTTGGGAGAATATACTGCTATTTTAGGTGCTTTTTCTAGAACTACAGCTTCCATATTCTGTGAAGGACTACTAATTTCTTCTAAAATCTCATTAGTTTCGCCATCACTAAGTACTTCATATGAAACACCTCTAATAGTGCATTCTTTTCGAATATACTCTGTATCCGGCAATAAAAAAGATCCTCCCCTATAGTTTAACAGCCATTTTACTTTAAGATCTTTACTTAATGTCCAATATGTAATTCCATAGGCTTTCAGGTGATTTTGCTGGCCATCTGCATCCATAGGAATCAATACATAAGATGCATTGGATTGAAATGAAAATAAAAAAAACAATGTAACTACACCAAGGCGAATCCGTTTTTGTTGTAGTAATAAAGGTTTCAATATCTGTGTTATTTTAGAAAGGTACTTCATCGTCGTCATCGCTAGAGTCATTTATGCTACTCCCAAAGGCTTCATCTGCACTAGGAAGATGACTTGTATTAAGTTGTTCATCTTCATTACCATCATTCATTTTAGAATGAAATTCAAAAGGAGTACTAAAATCATCTAAGTTATCAAATTTACCTAAGTGACCAATAAATTTTAACCTAATATTTTCTAAACCACCATTACGGTGCTTTGCTACTATAAACTCTCCTTGCCCTTGAGTTGGTGATCTTTCTTCATCATCCCATTCATCAATCTTATAATATTCTGGTCTAAAGATAAATGCTACAATATCTGCATCCTGTTCTATCGCTCCAGATTCACGAAGATCACTAAGCAGTGGTCTTTTACTTCCTCCACGAGTTTCTACGGCCCTAGATAACTGTGATAAAGCAATCACAGGGATACTTAATTCTTTTGCCAAGGCTTTAAGGTTACGAGAAATTGTAGAAATCTCTTGTTCCCTATTTCCATTTTTACCTGTACCTCCTGCTGTCATCAACTGCAAATAATCAATAACGATCATTCTTATACCATGCTGCGATGCAAGACGGCGTGCTTTTGCTCTAAGATCAAAAATTGACAATGAAGGTGTATCATCTATAAATAATGGAGCTTTTTCCAGATCTTTTACCTTTACGTTAAGCTGTTCCCATTCATGTTTTTCTAACTTACCGGTACGTAATTTTTCTGAAGAGAGTCCTGTTTCAGAAGATATTAAACGTGTAATCAGCTGTACTGAAGACATCTCTAATGAAAAGAATGCTACAGGAATATTTTGCCCTACAGCCATATTTCTAGCCATAGACAGAGTTAAAGCTGTTTTTCCCATACCCGGACGGGCAGCTACAATAATCAAATCACTAGGTTGCCATCCGGAGGTTAATTTATCTAATTTATCAAATCCAGACGGAACTCCACTCATCCCCTCTTTGTTTGATATTTCTTGTATTTTTTTCTTTGCTTGTATAACCAGATTTTGCGCAGTCTCTGTAGATCGTTTTATATTTCCTTGTGTTACCTCATACAATCTAGATTCTGCCATATCGAGAAGGTCAAAAACATCTGTAGTCTCATCGTAGGATTCTTCAATAATTTCATTCGAAATTTTGATCAAACTTCGCTGTATATATTTCTGAAGAATTATTCTGGCATGAAACTCGATATGTGCAGAGGATGCTATTTTTTGGGTTAGTTGCACTAAATAATAATCCCCTCCGGCCAATTCTAATTTCGAATCCTTCTTTAATTGGCTAGAAACCGTTAATAAGTCTATTGGCTCAGAGTTTTCGAATAGTTTATATATTGCTTCAAAGATGTATTGATGTGCTTCTCTATAAAAAACATCGGGATTAAGAATGTCAATAATTTCATCAACCCCTTTCTTATCAATCATCATCGCTCCAAGCACAACCTCTTCTAAATCAACCGCTTGAGGAGGTATTTTTCCTTTTTCAAGCGAAATTACGTTCCCCCGACCGTAATTTATTTGCTTAGTTTTCTGTACTTTTTCCATGACTACGAATGTAAAAAAATTGTAAAAAGATGTACCTAAATACAAAGATACGAATGTCCACTAGTCTTCAACAAATGAACTGTTAATAACTTAATTTTATTGTTAATAAGCATAAAAAAATCTGAAGCTTACAACTTCAGATTCAGGAAGTAAGTGATTCCTTTAGGGGTTAGTCTTTAAAGACTCCCATATTAGCATATTTATCCATTCGCTTTTCAACCAATTCTTCTGGTGATAAGTTTTTTAATTCGTCAAAAGATGCTAATATTTTATCCCGTACTGTTTTAAAAGTGGTTTCTCGATCACTATGTGCTCCTCCAAGTGGTTCTTTAACGATTTCATCAACCACATTAAGTTTAACACTATCTTTTGCTGTAAGCTTTAATGCTTCTGCAGCTTGTTCTTTCTGGTCCCAGCTTCTCCATAATATGGAAGAGCAATTTTCTGGAGAAATTACAGAATACCATGCGTTTTCGAGCATCAACACTTTATCTCCTACTCCTATTCCTAACGCTCCTCCACTGGCTCCTTCACCTATAATTACTACAATAACTGGTACTTTAAGACGAGTCATTTCTAGTATATTACGAGCGATTGCTTCTCCTTGACCACGTTCTTCTGCTTCTAATCCTGGGTAAGCACCAGGAGTATCAATAAAAGTAACCACAGGAATATCAAATTTTTCTGCACTTTTCATTAAACGAAGTGCTTTACGATATCCTTCTGGGTTTGCCATTCCGAAATTACGGTATTGTCTGGTCTTGGTATTGTATCCTTTTTGTTGACCAACAAACATAAAACTCTGGTCGCCAATTTTTCCCAAACCACCAATCATAGCCTTATCATCCTTTACATTTCGATCACCATGTAATTCTAAAAAGGATTCGCCACAAATTGCATCTATATAATCTAGAGTATACGGTCTAGAAGGATGCCTTGACAGCTGAACTCGTTGCCAGGGCGTAAGGTTTTTATATATTTCTTTTTTAGTTTCTTTTAGTTTTTTTTCAATTTGCTTACATGTATCAGTAACATCAACTTCGCTCTCTTCGCCGATAGCGCAAGCTTTCTCAAATTGTTCTTCGAGTTCCTTAATGGGGAGTTCAAATTCTAAATATTCCATATCAAGAATATATTTTATATTAACTAGGGTTAGCGGACAAATATAAAAACTTTACTTCGTAATGTTATGCAAAGTTCCTTCTCTTTTTCTTTTTTTAGCATTTTTGAATATTCCATTTAAAACAACTGTACCAAGAATAATCGCTGCACCATAGTAGAATTGGGGGTTCATCTTTTCTGCTTCTCCAAAAATCAGGAAAGCTAATAGTATCCCATACACAGGTTCTAAGTTAGTCGTTAACATTACTGTATAGGGAGTCAAATATCTCATTACTTGTACAGAGCCGATAAAAGCATAGGCTGTACAAACCGACGCCAATACTAACATATATATCCAATCCGAAGTTGATAATTGAAAAAACGAAATCGTAAATCCTTCGGTAGTTGATCCAAATATCGTTACTCCCAAAAGATAAACCGTTACTATTCCTACACCGCTTAACAATTCATAAAAAGAAATTACTGATGGATTATATCGCTGTGCTACTTTTCCGTTTATTAAAGAAAAAATCGATGATAAAAAAGCAGAACACAATGCATAAAGAATACCTGTAAGATAATCTCCTTCAACTTGAAAAATTATATACAAACCTGTAATAACTAAAAGTCCAAAAAGAATTTCATACCATATTATCTTTCTTTTATAAAAAATAGGTTCCAAAATCGAAGTAAAGAAAGCTCCTGTAGACAACATTGCCAGCGTTATGGATATATTAGAAACTTTGATTGCTGCAAAAAAGGTAATCCAATGTAATGCAATAACAATTCCCGCTAAAAAAAGGGTGAAAAATAATTTTCTTGAAACCGTTAATCGTAATTTTTTGAAATAAATATAAACATAAATAAACATTGAAGCCAAAAGCATTCTATACCAAACCAAAGGTAGTGCTTCAATGGATATCAATTCTCCAAGAATAGCGGTGAATCCCCATATAAACACTATAAAATGTAAATGCAGGTAATTAAAAAGTTTAGCGTTTGGCATTATATAAAAGATAAATAGCTAAGATTCCAAAGGATATATTAGGAAACCATACGGCAACTATTGGTGGAAAATCAGATTGATTAGCCAATGTACCTAATACTTTATCAAAAAAGATAAAAACGAACGCTAATGAAATACCAACAGCCAAATTAACTCCCATCCCTCCTCTTCTTTTCATAGAAGAAACGGCTACTCCTATAATAGTAAGAATAAATGCCGACACCGGTATACTCCATCTTTTATAAGCTACAACTTTATATCTATTAATATCTGATGATCCTCTTTTACTTTCTTTTTTGATAAACTTACTTAATTCTGCATAATTAAGAGTTTCTGCCACATATGTAACCGGCGTAAATTCATCTATATTAAATGGCAAGACAGTATCCTTAGTTTTAGCTTTTTCAATAATATCTTTATTTTCTAATATAGTACGTTTTACATAATCACTCAATTCATAGATACTATCTTTAAATACAATTCTTCTTGCCGATATTTTTGTCTTTAATCTATTACCATCAAAGTATTCCAACGTAAAATTAGTAGCTGATTTTTCTAAAGGCTTAAAGTTATTCGCATATAGAAACATACTATCATTAAGTTGTCGGTGTACATTTTTAGTTTCCTGCACTTTTTTACCTTTTTTAAGGTAAGAATATTTAAATTCATTAAATCCCTGACTGGCTTTCGGAGCTAAAAATAATCCCATAGCTAACGCACCAAAACATATAATAATTGCACCTATCATATAGGGTCTAAGAAATCTCCAAAATGAAACTCCAGAGCTTAAAAAAGCTATAATTTCTGTTTTGTTAGCTAGCTTAGAAGTAAACCAAATTACAGATAAGAATACAAATAGAGGAAATAACAAATTAGCAAAATAAACAGTAAAGTCAAGGTAATACGCTATTACGGCATCAAGAGGAACCTGATGCTCCAGCATATTATCAATTTTTTCTGAAAGGTCTACTATTATTCCGATAGGGATAAAAAGCAGAATCATTGTAAAAAATGTTCCCAGATATCTTTTAAGTATGTACCAGTCTAGTATTTTCAATCTATAACCTTTTATCCATTTGTTTAACCATCATATTCTTCCAGGAATTAAAATCACCGGCTAAGATATGTTTTCTAGCTTCGCGAACCAACCATAAATAAAAACCTAAATTATGTATTGTTGCTATTTGTTTTCCTAATAATTCATTTATTGAAAAAAGATGTCTTAAATATGCTTTAGAATACTCGGTATCTACAAAAGTAATAGCCATTTCATCTATAGGCGAAAAATCATCTTCCCATTTCTTATTTTTTATATTAATAGTTCCATGTGCTGTAAACAACATCCCATTACGTGCATTACGTGTAGGCATTACACAATCAAACATATCTACACCAAGAGCGATATTTTCTAAAATATTAATAGGTGTTCCCACCCCCATTAAGTACCTTGGTTTATCTTCTGGTAAAATATCTGTTACCACTTCTGTCATTGCATACATTTCTTCTGCTGGTTCTCCTACGGATAATCCTCCAATTGCATTACCAACAGCTCCAGCGTTTGCAATATATTCTGCTGATTGCTTTCTAAGGTCCTTATACGTACTTCCCTGTACTATTGGAAAAAAAGCCTGATCATACCCATATTTAACCGGAATTTTTTCTAAATGTTGCACGCAACGATCTAACCACCTGTGTGTCATATGCATACTTCTTTTTGCATAGTGGTAATCACAAGGGTAAGGTGTACATTCATCAAATGCCATTATGATATCTGCTCCAATAGTACGTTGGATCTCCATCACATTCTCTGGTGTAAAAACATGATACGAACCATCGATATGAGATTTAAATTTCACTCCTTCCTCTTTGATTTTACGATTAGCAGATAAAGAATACACCTGATAACCTCCACTATCTGTAAGGATATTTCGATCCCAATTCATGAATTTATGTAATCCCCCTGCTTTTTCTAAAATAGGAGTTTGAGGTCTTAGATATAAATGATAGGTGTTTCCCAAAATAATATCGGGATTAATATCATTTTTTAATTCTCTTTGATGTACTCCTTTTACGGTAGCTACTGTTCCTACCGGCATAAAAATCGGAGTTTCTATAACACCGTGATCTGTACTTATTTTACCTGCTCTCGCTTTACTTAGAGGGTCTTTGGACAAAAGGTCAAATTGCATAATTCCTGTTTGATGGAGCGCAAAGATAACTAACTAAAATCACATTGATCAACTTAGGTTTTCTAAAACTTTTTGTTATTAACATTAGTTTCTTAATTAAAAGCAGTCTATACATTTTGTCACCGCATACAAAACCTGTATTTTTGGGGCTTTATTATCAAGAAATCAGCAATATAATGCCAAAAACAAAACAATTAGAGGATTTTGCAACACAAGTACGTAGAGATATTTTACGACAAGTACACAAAGTTAATTCTGGTCACCCTGGAGGATCTTTGGGCTGTACAGAATTTTTTGTTGCCCTGTTTCAAGAAGTTTTAGATCGAAAAGATGATTTTGATATGAATGGTATCGATGAAGATATCTTTTTCTTATCTAATGGTCACATTTCACCAGTCTATTATAGTGTATTAGCACGAAGTGGGTATTTCCCTGTAGAAGAGCTAAACACGTTTAGGCTAATCAACAGTAGATTGCAAGGGCATCCAACAACTCATGAAGGGCTTCCTGGTATTCGTATTGCTTCTGGATCATTAGGACAAGGAATGTCTGTAGCTTTGGGTGCTGCACAAGCAAAAAAACTAAATAATGATCCTCACCTCGTATATAGTCTGCATGGTGATGGAGAACTTCAAGAAGGACAAATTTGGGAAGCAGCTATGTATGCTTCAGGTAAAAAAGTAGACAATCTTATTGCTACTATTGATTATAATGGTCAACAAATAGATGGTTCTACAGATGATGTTCTTCCGCTGGGAGATCTAAAAGCTAAGTTTGAAGCTTTTGGCTGGGATGTTATGGAAATTAAAGAAGGTAACAACATATCTGCAGTTATTGAAGGCTTAAAAGAAGCAAAAAGTAGAACAGGTAAAGGAAAACCTGTTTGTATATTAATGCATACTGTAATGGGTAATGGAGTTGATTTTATGATGCATACACATGCATGGCATGGTAAAGCTCCTAATGATGAACAGCTAGAAAGTGGATTAGCACAAAATCCTGAAACTCTAGGAGATTATTAATTTACCAAATCAAAAAGAAAATGAAAAAATATATAGATACAGGAAAAAAAGATACTCGTTCTGGTTTTGGAGCCGGTTTAGAAGAATTAGGTAAGACTAATGAAAATGTAGTGGCATTATGTGCCGATTTGATCGGTTCTTTAAAAATGGATGCTTTTATCGCTAATCATCCCGAACGTTTTTTTCAGATTGGTATTGCTGAAGCAAATATGATGGGAATTGCAGCTGGATTAACCATAGGTGGTAAAATCCCTTTTACAGGAACGTTTGCAAATTTCTCTACAGGACGTGTTTATGACCAAATTCGTCAATCTATAGCCTATAGTGATAAAAATGTAAAGATTTGTGCTTCGCACGCCGGTCTTACTTTAGGAGAAGATGGTGCAACACACCAAATTCTTGAAGATATTGGCCTTATGAAAATGCTACCAGGAATGACAGTAATCAACACATGTGATTACAATCAAACCAAAGCTGCTACTCTAGCAATAGCGGATTACGAAGGCCCGGTTTATTTAAGGTTTGGAAGACCAAAAGTTGCTAATTTCACTCCAGAAGATCAAAAATTCGAAATCGGAAAAGCAGTTCTACTACAAGAAGGAACCGATGTAACTATAGTTGCTACAGGTCATTTGGTATGGGAAGCTTTACAAGCGGCAGAGTCGCTACACAAACAAGGGATCAGTGCAGAAGTCATTAACATACACACTATAAAACCACTTGATGATGAAGCAATTCTAAATTCAGTAAAGAAAACAGGCTGTATCGTTACTGCAGAAGAACATAACTTTTTAGGCGGTTTAGGAGAAAGCGTTTCGAGAGTTTTGACACAACATAATCCTGTTCCACAAGAATTTATTGCAACAAACGATACTTTTGGGGAAAGCGGAACACCAGATCAGTTAATGGAAAAATATGGCTTAAACGCAGAAGCTATAGGTAAAGCCGTACAAAAAGTGTTAAAAAGAAAATAATACTATTTTTTTAATATTAAGAAAACCTTCTGATTTATTTCAGAAGGTTTTTTGTTTTTATGAAAAATAAAACAGAAAGACATTCGTTCTTTAAAGACTAGCCTTTATACCAAAATCACTCAAATTATTTTATTAATCTTTAAATTCAGATTACGCAATAGATAATCTATTACAGTTTGAAACTGCTTCAAGACCTGATGATGGGATAGCACATTTTTTAGTATAAATATAGCTGACGCTATATGAAAAATAAGAAAGCTCCAGGTTTTATTGCATTTTAAACCTAATAATAAAATTCTATTACATAATTCTGGTTGAAGCAAAAATTATTTTATAATGAAAAATGTATTTATCTTTTTTATGTTATTTACTTCTTGTGCTATACTTGCACAGGAAAAAAGAGTAACTTTTGGAGTAAAAGGAGGGCTTAACTATGGAGATAATGGTAAAATCGAAATTACCGATGTCACAAGAACAACGGCAGATGATCGAGTGGGGTATCATCTAGGTGTATTTTTAAGAGGAAAATTAACCGATAATATTTATCTCAAACCAGAATTACAATACACCGTAAACAATAGTTCATATAAACTCGCAAACACAGAGCTTGATTACACGATTAAGAAGTTAGATTTACCTATTCTTTTAGGAATTTCTGTTTTGGGACCAATACATGTTTTTGGAGGTCCTGCATTACAGTATATTGTTGAAACAGATCTAGAAGACGTAAGACTCGGTGATGTTAATAATGAGTTTACTGTTGGATTACAATTTGGTGCTGGTGTACAATTTGGTAGATTTAATGCGGATATACGATATGAACGGGGACTTAGTAAAAATCATGCAGAATCAATAGATAAAAGTATAAGAGTCGACTCTAGGCCAAATCAATTCATTATCGGTCTTTCTTTAGATTTATAGATCTAAATTTGTCACAAAAAAAGCTCCGATTTTTCAAATCGGAGCTTTTTATTATTCGTTTTTCAAATCTCTATCATCGGCATCAAGATGATTTTTTATACCATCGCCATCATCATCATAATATGTAATTTCATCCGGAGTAATAAATCCATCATTATTACTATCATTAACTGTTATTTCATCTTTGGTTAGGGTACCATCTCTATCATCATCATTATCTATATAATTTGGTGTATTATCACCATCTGTATCATCATCTGAATCTAACACTATACGGTCGCCATCTATATCTTCTAAATAAGACGGTAAACCATCTCTATCATGATCAGTCTGATTAACTTTATATAATTGAATATTAAATATTAACGGAGAATATGTAGGAATACCTGAGCGAGGTTCATTAAAATAAGCTAAACCAGAAGGCATAAACACGACTAAGTTTCCATAGCCGGTATATGTAACCGAACCATCACTATTTTGAACAAAATTCAAAGCTCCTTCAAAATCGACTAATGATTCTCTAAAGCCTTCTATAGCACCGCCAGCAGGGCTTCCCAAATCAAACCACACAGGGTTTATTGCGCTATCAAACACTTTATCAGAACTCTTTGGTTTATATAGTAATTCTCCCTTATATGTCACTAGTGTAGAATCAGCAAAAGTAGGATTATGCTCACCCTCTCCTTTATTTAAATTTAAGACATACAACGTGTATTCTACATCACTTCTCGTAATTTTCTTTGTTGTTAAAAGAGGGGAATCCAAAATTGATTGTTCTCCACTATTAGCACCTGCTATAGTATCGAACTTTGTAGCTTGATATTCTGCAGTAGCGTCGTTATTTACAAACACATCCTCAAGAGTATAAAAATGTGTTCTTAAATAGTCCTGAAGTGCTGCATCATCAGTTATTTGTTGTTCTCCTCTATCTCTTGGAGGAACGACAGCTGCACCACCATCATCATCATCTTTTTTACAAGCATATAAAACCACCAAAGCTAGCACAACGGCACAACAATATTTTATTACATTCATGTATTTACTTTTTTGAAGGCGCAAGATACGATTTTCTTGTACTTTTGTTTCACAATTATTTAATATAAAAACGCATTTTAATTATTTTTTATGCGAGTTGACAAATATTTATGGTGTATTCGATACTTTAAAACTCGAAGTATTGCTACAAAAGCATGTAAAGATGGTAAAATTCGTGTAAACGGAGATATCATCAAACCTTCTAGAGATGTCTATCCTATGGATAAAATCACTGTTCGTAAAAATCAAATTAATTATGAACTTGTGGTACTCGATACACCTGATAATCGGATTGGAGCTAAGCTCGTCGATATCTATCGTAAAGACACCACTCCTAAGGAAGCGTTGCAAAAATTAGATCTTTTAAGATATTCTAAAGATTATTATCGAAAAAAAGGTATGGGTAGGCCTACCAAAAAAGATCGAAGAGATATCGATGATTGGTTTGATGGCGATATAAATGACAGTGAAGAATGATACCAGATAAACAATATTGGAAATATCGTTATCAAAATGAACAAACTGGATGGGATATTGGTTTTGCTTCTCCTCCTATCTCCTGTTATTTTGATCAACTTACAGATAAAGACATTAAAATCCTTATTCCAGGTTGTGGAAATGCCTATGAAGCAGAATACCTGTTTAAATTGGGTTTTAAAAATATATACATATTGGACCTCGTTGAAGATGTATTACAAAGTTTTAAACGACGATTACCTGAATTTCCTTCTGAAAAATTAATTTGCAATGATTTTTTTAATTACCAGAACAAATTTGATTTGATTATTGAGCAGACTTTTTTCTGTGCTTTACATCCAGAACGACGAAGAGATTATTCTAGCAAAATCTCTAACCTTCTTTCTCCAAAGGGAAAACTGGTTGGAGTTTTGTTTAATCAAGATTTTAAACATAACGGACCTCCTTTTGGAGGAAACAAAAAAGAATATGAACTCTTGTTTTCTGAATATTTTACTATAAAAACATTAGAAAACTGTTATAATTCTATAGAACCACGCATAGGTAACGAACTCTTTTTTATATTTGAAAACCCATTATAAATTTATATAATGCTCTATTTATATAGTAATAATTTATTTATGCTATTCTAAATAGTAATCAACAATTCTGAAACATGAAAACCGACAACAATATAATTCTTACCCACGAACAAATACAACACAAGATAAAACGTATCGCTTATCAGATTTACGAAACTAATGTTGATGAAAAAGAGATTATCATTGCAGGGATAGCAGAAAATGGATATACATTTGCCAAACGGTTAAAAGTCATATTAGAAGACATCTCTGACATAAAAGTTACATTATGCGAGGTTACAATGAATAAAAAGTCCCCTCATAATACTGTAAAAACTTCAATAGAAGCAACTGAGTATCAAAACAAGCCTGTTATTCTTGCTGATGATGTACTTAATTCGGGGACAGCCCTTATTTATGGCGTAAAACATTTTCTTGATGTTCCTCTTTCCAGATTTAAGACTGCGGTTTTGGTTAACCGAAATCACAAGAAATATCCAATTAAAGCTGATTTTAAAGGAATTTCTTTATCCACTTCATTACACGAGCATATCATTGTAAAATTCGGAGATGAGGATCTCGCTATTTTAAAATAAAAGAGCTATAACCTCTTCACTTATTTGATCCTTATTTTTTTGATCGGTGATTACTTTATAATCCGCCTGATTATAATAAAAAGATCGTTCAAACAAGTGTTTACGAACAAAATCTTTAAGTTCGTTTGATGTGGCAATATGAGAAATCAATGGTCGTTTATTTCGTTCTGCAAATAATCTTTTTGTTAGTTCTTCTAATGAGGTTTGTAAATACAAACTTTTTGTATTTTCTTTATTTATTACAGTTTCTAGATTACCTGCAAAACAAGGTGTGCCTCCACCAAGAGAAATAATAGTGTTTTCATAAGTATCCAACACCTCTTTAAGGTATAAAGATTCTTTTTTTCTAAAATATATCTCACCTTGATCGTCAAAAATCTTTTTAATTGATTTTTTTTCTTGAATTTCTATAAAATCATCCAAATCAAGATAATTCAACTTCATCTTATCAGCCAAACCCCTGCCTATCAAGGATTTTCCACTTCCCATATACCCTATTAAAACTATATTCATACCATAAAAATTAGATAGATATTGCTCAAAAAAAACATCATTTTAAACAAAATACAAATTTATATGAATTTCTTCTTGAAAAATAAATTAATGATAGTATATTTGCACCCGCATTCAAGGAAAAAAGAATGTCTGACCTGGTAGCTCAGTTGGTAGAGCATCTCCCTTTTAAGGAGAGGGTCCTGGGTTCGAGCCCCAGCCCGGTCACAAATAAATAATAGTTGATTATTATTTATATAGTTCTTAAAAATATCTGATAATGAAATTATCAATGACCTGGTAGCTCAGTTGGTAGAGCATCTCCCTTTTAAGGAGAGGGTCCTGGGTTCGAGCCCCAGCCCGGTCACTAAAAAGTATCGTAATTTTTACGATACTTTTTTAGTTTTATGTTATATTGTAGTATTATACTGCCCAGGTGCTGGAACTGGTAGACAGGCATGGTTGAGGGCCATGTGTCCATTAGGGCGTGCGGGTTCGACTCCCGCTCTGGGCACAATATTTAATATGATGTGCATCTTTAAAAGCAGCAAACACATAATATTCTTCCATTTCTAGAAAATTATATCCTTAAAAACGCTAATTCAGCTTTTTTATTCATCAAAATATCCAATCACAGGAAAACTTTTCTTTTAGTTTGCTTACTTGAATATAAAATTACGTATTTCCACGTATTTGTAAAGACAACAACTCTAATTACTTTTGTTTCATCAGTTTGTGATTAAAACCTATAACCAATAAAACATTAAACACTAAAAAAACATATCATGAATTTTTTTAGAACCAAAATCAGATTTAACTTCAAAGTAGTGTTAAGTTTTTTATCGAGTCTTCCTGAGGCCTGTAGTCATGCTATTCATAGATAAAGAATAGTTTCCCCACATTTCATTTGTAAAATATTAAAACGATCAATCATGAAAACTAACATAAAAATTAATAGTTATTTCTTTGCAAAACTCTGCCTATTATTTAGTGTAGCTTCACTTCTTGCTGTTATAATGATGATTTAAAAAAGGCGGGGATAAATTTATCCCCGCCTTTTATTGCATTAAATTAATAGTATAAACTCAACTATAGGCTAATATTAATTCTTGCAAATAAGAATCTTCCGGTATATCCAAATTGTGATGTTCTTCTAGAATACACAAACTGATCACCTGCTGTTCCTCCTGCTCTATTTTCATCAGGATATACGTCTAATAGATTGTTGGCTCCTATGGTAATATTAAGGTTTTCAAAAATCTTTCCAGAAACAGAAAGGTCGGTTACAACTTTCCCTCCATAAATAGCATCATCACTAACTACTGTTCCTTCGACTCTTGGATCTCCATTAAAATCATCTGGATCGGTTACCTCTCCAAAGAATACGTTTCTTAATAGCACATTATACCTTCCAATAGATAATGCATTGGTAAGGCTTAATTTTGTTCTTGGTTGTGCCAACGTTAGAAAAGCTTCTTCCTGGGCATCAAAGAAATTACCTCCCTGGCCTGCGTTAGCAATTCTAGCCGGAATTCTAATCTCCTCTACTTCGGTCTCTGCAAAGGTGGCAGACAGATCATTTTTCAAAGTTGTATTTTCACCAAAGTCAGCTTTATGAGAAATCACAACATCTATACCTTGAGATTTGGTATCAATTGCATTCACAAAGAAACGTGCACTAGTAGCTCCTGCATCCTCAAATATCTGAGTAAGCTCTGCTTCGCCTCCATTTCCAAAACTACCACTATACACTATTCTATCATCGATATTAATTAAATAAGCGTCTGCAGTGATTGTAAAATTCTGAATTTTTGCTGTAAGTCCAAGACTAAAACTAGTAGAGGTTTCTTCTTTTAATTTTGCAATCCCAATTAAAGTTGCCGCTCTACTATCATTGGTAAACGTACCTTGTTCAAAAGGTTGATTATCCACAAAAACTGTGCTGGTTCTACTAAAAAATTGCTGATGTAACGATGGTGCCCTAAATCCGGTACTATTAGCTCCACGCACAGAAAAATTGTCTGATATCTTATATCGGGTCGCTAGTTTATAGTTAAAAGTATCACCAAAATCAGAATAATTTTCATATCTCCCTGCTAAGCTGACTAACCATTGTTTTGTAAAATCAACTTCCAGATCAATATAACCCGCAATACTATTTCTATATTTATCAGTTTCGTTATTTGGATCATATCCTCTAAACACTTGTGATCCTCCACCAAGCACAGCTCCCGTGAAATTATTTTGAACTAATTCATTATCAGGAGTCGTACTGGTTACAGGGTTTCCGTTAATATCATAACTGGTATATGAAGCTTCCTCTCCTGCTGTAATCGAGTAGTTCTCTACTTTATACTCTGCCCCTATTGCGACATTAAATCCTTCAAAAATATCTTCGTGAAACTTACTAATATCCAGATTAGTAGTATTCTGCATAAAACTTAATGCTCCTGCATCAAAAGTTCTTGGTGTTGCAACACCTAAAGTTCCATTACTAGAATTACCAACAGTGATGTCAAAAATATTGATCCCATATGTATTCGAGAAATCTACACTCCAATCCTTAATTTTACCTTTTATTCCCAACGCGATAGATTTATCAACAATATCTGTTCCGATATTGGGTAAGAATCCATTAGGAAATGCTGGTGTATTAGCTCTACCATCTCCTTGTGCAGGCCTTCTGTAAAATCCTGATGCCAGTCCTTGTCGGTAGCTAATCCCTCCAAAACTATATATCTCGGTATCATCACTTAGCGGAATAGACATATTGGCAAAGAATTTCCCTTCTCTCAATTTAGCTGTACCTACTTTAAATCTAAAATTCGTACGAGTTAATCCGCGAGCTGTCAATTCTGCCTCATCAACATCTATATCCAATAATCCTCTAAAGGTATCTACATCTGCAGGGTTATTAACATCTAAAGCTGCAATCTGGTCCTTAACACCCTGATCCAGATATGTGATTCCTTGAGCAGCGGTTTGATAATCTGCAAGTGTCATTTCTGCAACATTTCCTCCTCCTGCAGCAAAAACACGTTCTGCTCCATGAAATCCTTTAAAAATATCTCCTTGATAATCGCGATTACGTAACGCCGGTTCTCTGGTAGAAAGTGATCCTGTAAAATTGATAAATCCTCCATTTTCTCCTAATGCCAATCCATAATTTGCTTCTAATTTTACTTTCTCTCCATCACTATCTCCATCAAACTGATTAGAGTTTTCACTAAAGTTAGCTCCTGTAGTAAGGGTAAGGTCTAATTTTCCTGTTGCTTTTTTCAGTACAATATTAATCACGCCAGCAATGGCATCAGAACCGTATTGAGCTGCGGCTCCATCTCGTAAAACTTCAATTCTTTGGATAGCAGCAGTAGGGATTGCATTCATATCTGTACCCACACTACCGGCCCCAACAGTACCATTTACATTAACCAAAGAAGTATTATGCCTCCTTTTTCCATTAATCAATACCAAAACCTGATCAGGTCCTAAACCACGTAGAGAAGCTGGATCAATATGATCTGTTCCATCAGAAACGGTTTGGGTTTGCGAAGTAAATGAAGGAGCTGCATAATTTAAAATTTCATTAATCGAAGTCTGTGGTCCCTGAGTGGCTATCTGAGTGATATCGATAACATCAATTGGTACAGCAGTTTCTGTAGCAGTACGACTAGGATTTCTGGATCCAACAAGGATTACATCTTCTAATTGTGCTGCAGCATCTTGTAATACTACCTCAACAAAATCTTTACCTGTTACATCTACCTCTGTAGTTTCAAAACCAATATAAGAAACAATCAATGTATTGTTTTCTCCAGATAAATTAATCGCAAAATTACCGTCGAAATCCGTTTGAGCTCCAATTGTAGTTCCTTTTACCAGTATATTTGCGCCTGGTAATAGGTTGCCATTAGAATCTTTGACATTACCTTTAATTTCACGTTGTAATTCTATCTGCTCATTAAGCAAATGAGTTTTTTTCAATATCACTTGTTTTCCGATAATAGAGTATGAAATATCTGTGTTATTGAATAAGAGTTCCAGAACTTTATCCAGAGTTTCTTTATTGACTTGAATTGTAGCTTTTTGATTTAAATTGACCTCATCATTAATGTAAAAAAACTTATATGATGTTTGACTTTTAATTTCTTCGAGGACCTCTGATAATGGTGTTTCCTCGAAATCAAGCTCTATTTTGCCTTGTGAAAAGCCCGAAGTTGCCATCATCTGAAAGATGGAAAAACTAAATAGAACTAGAGTGAGTTTCATTTTTAATACAATTGAATGGCACGCTACGTGTGAAAATAGCGCATGATTACCCTTTTTTTTCATATTTTTGAAAAGTTTTGATTGTTAAGTACTCTGTTAAATAATAATCGAATCAGTAAGGGAAGTGTAGCAGCACTTCCTTTTTTTTACGGATTGATTGTAATGTTCTTACCTTTTATTTCATATGTAAATTTTAAAGTTTCTGAAAATGTTCTCAGGATTTCTTCGATATTCTCCACATCAAATTCCCCTGTAAAGTGTGTGTTGTTCAATGTTTTATTATGACTAGTTATCGAGACATCATAGCTACGTTCTATTCTTTTAAATGCGTCTATAAAAGATTCGTTTTGCATTATAATTTTTTTATCCATCCAGGAAGTATATAAGGACGTATTTACCTTTTGTTTATGCATAATTTTTTTATGCTTACTAAAAATTGCCTGATCATTAGGTATTAGCTGCAATGAGTTTGTATTCTCATTTTGATCATTAACAACCACGGCACCTTCTACCAATGTTGTCTTTACTGTAGCATCTTCAGCATAAGAAGATACATTAAACTGGGTTCCTAAAACTTCTATAGCTACGGTTTCTGTTTTTACAATAAATGGCTGCTTCTTATTTTTGGTAACATCAAAAAAAGCTTCTCCTTTTAGATATACCATTCTGTTTTCTTTTGTAGCCGTAAAATGTTGTGGAAATTTTAAACTACTAGCTGCATTTAACCATACTTTAGTTCCATCGGATAATGTGAGCTGAAATAATTTTCCTTTAGGAATAGAGATTTCAATATACTTAGTTTCGGTTATCTTGGCATCTGGCTGGACGATAAATTGATTCTGCTCTTTTTTACCAATCAAATTGCCACTGGCATTTACGATATCTGCTTTATCATTAAAATCAGTATATGTAACTGTACCATCTGCCTGAACAATTTTGATCTTATCTATAGGCAGCGTATCTACCTCTACAATAATAGATTTTGTTTTAACAGAAGAAACACTCTGAGTAGTATAATAATACCCGCTTAGAAGTAATCCTCCCAAAACTGCAGCATATTTTACTATTCTAGACCATGATTTTGGTTTAATTACCTTGGTCTCCTTTTTATTAATAGTCTGTAAAAAGTGGTTATATGCAGAGTTTGAGTCTGTCGATAGCTCTTCATTTACTGCATACCATTTCTTTATTTCTTGCTTGAAAAGGATCTCATGCTTAGGGTTTTCGCTCAGCCATTGTTGTAATGCTCGTCTATCTGATGACGAAATACCCCCTTCTAGATACCTCTTAATTATTGTTAAATAATTATCCATTCTTCATTTTTTCTATTTAAAAGATGCAGAAAAACTACAAATCCCCTACTTTATTTTATTTTTTTTAATTTAGTAGGTGATTTTTACAATGAAAAAAGATAGTCAGAACATAGAAAAATTACTTATTCAGGGGCTTACAGACGGAAATCAAGACAGCTATAAAATAGTGTTTAACCAATACTATTCCTGGTTGTATAACTACGTTTATAAGCTTTCTAATAATTCGTCATTATCTGAGGATCTGGTGCAAAATGTTTTACTAAGACTTTGGGAAAAAAAATCAACTTTACGAATTACTTCATCCTTAAAAAATTATCTTTTCAGAGCTTGTCATAATGAATTTCTAATGCATTTACGTCGACAAAAAAAAGAATACGATGCTTTAGATTCTCTAAGATGGGAAGCCATATTTGAAATGTATAACGGTAAAGAAGAAAGTCAATTCGATTCTGATTGGTTAAAAATTGAAAAAGCTATCGAGCAACTTCCCAAAAAATGTAGAGAAGTTTTTAAACTTAGCCGTTTAGAGCAAAAAAAACATAAAGAAATAGCAGACATTTTAGGAATCTCTACTAAAACTGTTGAAATTCATATCAGTAAAGCTTTGCGTTTCCTAAAAACCAATGTTTCTATTTTTTTCTTTTAGATCTCTACAGTACAATATACAGCGAAGTAGTATCTCGACTATAAATTGAGTACTAAAAAACCATGCTAATATTGTATAGCCAACCCCTTGACATTATTAATAATTCACTAAAAAACATTCTTTTTTTAACAGTAACCGATTGTATTTTAACAATTTTTAAAAAGATAAGTGTTTTCTTTTATTTAATTTTGTTTAACAATTTATGAAAAAAAGTGAACAATATTAAACAAACATTTAGTATTAAAGATCTAGAAAATCTTTGTGGTGTAAAAGCGCACACCATAAGAATATGGGAAAAAAGATACAATTTACTTTCTCCTGATCGTACTGATACCAATATAAGGACATACAATTTAAAAAATCTTCAAAAGCTACTTAATGTTACCTATTTGGTAAACAGTGGTTACAAAATATCCAGAATTTCTAAATTAGACACACCAGAAATTAATGAATATGTAAGAAATATTGTATCTGATAATAGCGCCAAAAGTCAAGCAATAAACGCCTTTAAAATTGCCATGCTGAATTATGATCTTGAGTTATTTTTAGAGACATATTCACAACTAGAGAGCAAAAGAAATTTTAAAGAAATATTTGTTGATGTTTTTATTCCTTTATTAAAAGAAATAGGATTATTATGGCAGACAAATACTATTAGTCCTGCACATGAACATTTTATCTCTAATTTGATAAAGCAAAAACTATTGCTAAATATTGAAAAGCTTCAATACTCTAAACCTACCAAAACAGATAGGGCTTTCATTTTATTTCTACCAGAAAATGAAATACATGAATTAGGTTTATTATATATTAATTATGAAATACTCTTACATGGATATAAGGCTATTTATCTAGGACCAAGCATTCCCTTAGATAGCTTGTCAAATATACTTTCTTTTCATGATGATATTGTGTTTGTATCGTACTTCACAATTAGACCAGAAAAAGGCAATATAAAAAAATACCTTGAGGATTTTAATACAATTGTATGTGCAAATAGAGTCAATGAATTATGGATGTTAGGTAAACAAGTCATGCATATTTCTAATAATACAGATCATAATCATCGCTATTTTGAATCGATTAGCTCATTGATTTCTGAGCTTTAATTTTATAATTATTTCCGTTATGGCTAAAAAGATAGTAATCATTGGTTCTGGATTTTCATCGCTTTCTGCTTCATGCTATCTTGCTAAATTAGGATACGATGTTACTATTTTTGAAAAAAACGCAACTGTTGGAGGTAGAGCCGGGCAATTAAAAAAAGAAGGATTTACATTCGATACTGGCCCCTCCTGGTATTGGATGCCTGATGTGTTTGAACGTTTTTTTAAAGATTTTGACACATCTGCTTCTAATTATTATACCTTGGATAAATTAAATCCTGCATACAAAGTTTTCTTTAAAAATAATGAAAGTATTACCATTGGTGATTCATTAGAAAAAATATATAAAACATTTGAAAAAGAAGAAAAAGGAAGCTCGGTTAAATTACAAAAGTTCATCAAAATTGCACAGAATAATTATGATGTTGCTATTAAGGATTTGGTGTACCAACCGGGAGTTTCGATATTAGAACTTGTAACAAAAGAAACAATTCTGAAAGTAGGTCAATTTTTTAGCACCATTTCTAAAGAAGTCCGTAAAGAATTTAAAAGCAAAAAGTTAATCCAAATTCTTGAGTTTCCCGTATTGTTCTTAGGTGCTAAACCTAGTGATACACCTGCTTTTTATAGTTTTATGAACTATGCAGATTTTGGACTAGGAACCTGGCACCCCAGAGGAGGAATGTATAAGGTAATAACAGGAATGGTAGAATTAACAACGTCACTAGGTGTAACTATCCATACCAATGCAACTGTTGAAAAAATAGTAGTCGAAAACGGTCATGCAAAAAGCATTATCGTTAATGGCGAAAAAATAGATGCCGATATTGTATTATGTGGAGCAGACTACCATCACGGAGAGACATTATTAGCACCAGAATATCGACAATATTCTGAAAAATATTGGGAAGGCAAAACTTTTGCCCCTTCTTCCCTACTCTTTTATGTAGGATTTGATAAAAAACTACAAAATATCAACCACCATAATTTATTTTTTGATACCGATTTTGAGCAACATACAAAAGATATTTATGACACCCCAAAATGGCCTGACGATCCATTGTTTTATGCTAATTTCACTTCTTTAACAGATCCAGAATCTGCTCCTAAAGATAAAGAAAACGGTTTTTTTCTTATCCCGTTAGCTCCCGGAATAGAAGATACCGATGAATTAAGAGAGCACTATTTTGATAAAATAATGACTCGTTTTGAGACACTTACAAATCAAAATGTTAAAAATAGCATTATCTTTAGAGAGTCCTTTTGTATTAAAGACTTTATAAAAAAATATAATTCTTACAAAGGAAATGCCTATGGAATGGCTAATACACTTTTACAAACTGCATTCCTAAGACCTAAGTTAAAAAGTAAAAAAATAAAAAATCTATTTTTTACCGGGCAACTTACTGTTCCCGGTCCAGGTGTACCCCCATCTTTGATTTCAGGAAAACTAGTAGCCGGATTAATCGAAACTCATTATAAGCATGACAAAACGCTAAAACCTAGTACAACAATATAACAAACTCAATTAAACCTTAAATCCTATCTTATGAAGTCTATTTTTGATACTGTATCGCAAAGTTGTAGCAAAATTGTTACGAATTCCTACAGTACATCATTTTCGCTTGCTTCAAAAATGTTATCAGATTCTATACGACAGGATATTTACAATATTTATGGCTTTGTAAGATTTGCAGATGAAATTGTAGATACATTTCATGAGTATGATAAAGAAAAATTATTTAATGATTTTGAAGAAGAAATGTACAAAGCAATCAAAAATAAGATTAGCTTAAATCCTATCCTTAATTCTTTTCAAAAGACGGTTCATCAATACAATATAAATCCAGAGCTATATGAAGCATTTATGAAAAGTATGCGATTAGATTTA
Source organism: Aquimarina sp. MAR_2010_214 (assembly GCF_002846555.1). Taxonomy (NCBI): domain Bacteria; kingdom Pseudomonadati; phylum Bacteroidota; class Flavobacteriia; order Flavobacteriales; family Flavobacteriaceae; genus Aquimarina; species Aquimarina sp. MAR_2010_214. Next base: position 2,410,431 of record NZ_PJMS01000001.1, on the reverse strand, counting down.
CATAAAACCAACTATCTAACAGATGAGGAATACAAAGATTATATTTATGGATCGGCAGATGTAGTCGGATTAATGTGTTTGAAGGTTTTTGTGAATGGAGATGCTGAAAAATATGCTAATTTAAAGCAAAGTGCAATGCATTTGGGTTCTGCTTTTCAGAAGGTTAATTTCTTACGGGATTTAAAATCTGATTTTGAAGACCTTAATAGAACCTATTTTCCGAATTTAAATTTAAATGAACTCGATGAAGAATCTAAACTTAAAATTATTAAGGAAATAGAAGAAGATTTTGATAAAGCTTTACAAGGTATCTTAAAACTTCCTGTTGAAGCGAAATTTGGGGTATATACCGCATTTATTTATTATAAAAAATTATTAAATAAACTAAAAAAAACTCCATCTTTAGAAATAAAAAACACACGTATACGAGTATCGAATTATCAAAAATTTGGATTATTAGCAAAATCCTATTTTGACTATCGATTAAACTTAATTTAACCGTATTTTTGTATAAAACCAATGTTGTGAAAGTTTTTGTCCAAATATTAGTTTTTTTTACCGCCTTCTCTATTATGGAGTTTATGGCATGGTTCACTCACAAATATGTAATGCATGGTTTTTTATGGTCATTACACAGAGATCATCACCATAAAGATCACGATAGTTGGTGGGAACGTAATGATTTATTCTTTGTATTCTATGCTATAGTAAGTATGTCCTGTATTATATTTCATGACACTCAGACATTTTGGGTCGGAAGAGCAATAGGTCTGGGTATTCTAGCGTATGGTATTGCCTATTTTGTAGTACATGATATTTTTATACATCAGCGTTTTAAATTATTTAGAACTACGAGCAATTGGTACGCAAAAGGGGTAAGAAGAGCTCATAAAATGCATCATAAAAATATAAAAAAGGAAAAAGGAGAATGCTTTGGTATGTTGGTGGTTCCTTTTAAATATTTTAAAAAATAGATTCTATTCGGCTAATAGATTATCTATAGTTTCTCTTACTTTGGTGCTATTCCAATCCGCTGCACCTACTTTATCAATAATAATGTTTCCTTTTTTATCTAACAGATACGTTGCTGGTATCGTTTTACTCACAAAAGGTTTTGGGTGCTCTGATAATGATCTATAGATAGGATAACTATAGTTTTTGTTCTTCATAAACTTATTCAATTCTGGATCATCATCTGTAGTTACAAAAAGAAATACTACTTCATCTTTATAATCATTATATAATTTTTGTAATGAAGGCATTTCTGCTATGCAAGGAGGACACCATGTAGCCCAATAATTTATTAAAACGACTTTATCTTTTGCTATATTTAAATTAGTAGACGCTGTGTTTACTCCATGTAATTTCCAATCATATGATGCTACTTGTGCTCTTTCTTCTACTTTTACTATTCCCGGGCTGAAAGAGAAAATTCTGGTTAAAAATATTTGCATCATTCCTCTGGTATTAGGAATAAAAAATAATATCAATATGATTGCAAAAATCACATTGGAGATGTTCTTTTTATTAAACTTCATCTATCTAAATCTTTTGTTTTTTAGAGCTCAAATCATGAACTCATTTGATTTTTTGTCTATAGCCACAGATATTTTGGTTAGTAACAAAATCCTGAGACACCTTACAAAGTTATATAAATAAATGGCACTATATCTAAGATAGATGTAGACTTAATTCTTGGAGTACATTTTTTTTTAAATTAACAAAGCGCAATCAAAGGATTGCGCTTTAAAACTAACAAAAAATAACAATGAACTATTATCTTGTTACATTTCCCGTAGGAAATGAAGCGCTATTAAGCCCAAAGGTATAACTAGTAGGTGCAGTATCTGTACCTGCAGTACCAACTAAAGGTTTTAACAAAAATGGCGCTGCTGAATTATCTGGAAATGGTTCTACTGAAATCACTACTGTTTTTCCTCTAACGTCTAATGGAAATGTTACTCCGTCTGGAGCATTTCTAAAAAAATCTTCTCCTGGTAATTGCGGCCCATTAGAAGCGGTTTCACTAAACCCATTAAGGTTTCCAACATTATCATCTGCAGTATTATTCATCGTGAATGTTCCTGTAGAAATTGGTACTCCATTTGCTACTACCCATCCTTCATATTTCCATCCTGCTCCTAGAACTGGTAAAGTTAAATTTGCTGCCGGAGGCATTCCTGGGGTACCAAACCATACTCCAAATTGATCATTACCATTATTAGCGGTTCCTGAAGCCTCATCTGTTGGTGTTCTTAAGAAGAATCCTCCTGCTGAGGCTGAAAAATCTCCTTCTCCTACAGGTCCTAATCCTACTGTTGCTGTATTACCAGTTCCAAAATCACCTTTTAGTAATTTTGTATCTGATGGTGCCGGGTTTGGATCTGGATTAGGCTCTATTGTTAGTACAAATGCTGCTGCTGCCTTAAGTGATTCTGTATTTACCTTGAAAGAAGTACTAGATAATTCTCCGGTACTATTTACAGAAAATGTTCCTGTAGAAACCGGAGCTCCATTAACGATAATCCATCCTTCATAAAGATAACCGTTTCCTAAGTCTTCTAATCCACTAAGGTTAAGTGTTACATTCGATTCTGTAGGTACATTTCCAGAATCATCATCACTGTTACAGGAAGAGAAAATACATCCGAAAATCAAAGTACCTATAATTGCTTTTTTAAACATTGCTTTTTTTTTATGATTACTAGATCATAAAATTATTGACATTGAAGTTTTTAAAATGTTAGCCACCTAACATTAAGCAACATTTTTTAACCGAATCTCTTTTCTATTAAAGTCTATAACATTAGATTCCTTTAATTCGTTTAGAATAATGTTTAAGGTAGGTCTCGATGTACCGATAAGATGAGCTATGTCTTTTTGGGTATAGGGATGTTCTATTACCATATCTCCTGTATTCGGGCAGCAGTGCCCATAATCTTCTTTAAGCTCATTTAAGAACTCTAATAATCTTGTTTTGGTATCTTTAAAGAGAAGTAATTGTAATCTTCTTTCTAAGCGTTTAAATCGCATACCTATAAATTTATAAATTCTAAGGCTAAAAGATTGATTTTCGCGCATGAGTCCGTGCATGGTTTCTACACCGATAGGACAAATAGAAGTTGTGTTATCGACAGATTGCGCAAACTCTGTTCTTTTGTTTTCTCCAAGAATTGCTTTTTCTCCAAAAATCTCTCCTCGAGTAAGAATAGCTTTTATGACCTCATATCCGTCTTCTGCATAGTATCCGATTTTCACTTTCCCTTTTTCTATAAGATATACTTTGTTTGCAGAATCTTCTTCAAAATAAATATAGTCGTTCTTTCGGTAAGCATCAAAATCGTGGTCTTTTTTATACCTTTTGAACTTATGAGGACATAATATTTTAAAGAGATCTGAATCCTCAAAAAACCAGATTGCACTCATGATGATTATGTTTTATGATGTTAGTTTATCTACTTATGTCGTAAAACACTCAAATCCCTAACATTATTGTATCAAAAACTCCTTAAAAGCTTAATTTTAAGGAGTTTTATGAATTTTAAGAGAAAAACTTAATTTATTTGAGCAATTCTTTTACGAATAGTAGACAAGTCATCCTCTATTAATAATTCTCCATCTTTAAAAACAGTTTTTAATAGTCCTTGATTTTCTTCTTGTTCAGAAACTTGGTCTTTATATACTATTTCTCCTTGTTCTTTATATAATTGAATACGTCCTTTTGCAGATTTTTTAGTCCCATCATCTGTAACCGGGTCTTTAAATATTTCTCTTCCTTCACCTTGCACTTCTACATAAGTAGCTTTCATTGCAAATCCGAAAGTGTCCCGGGTATTATATTGATATGTAAAACTTCCTATTCCCAGAACCACATTAGTAGAAGCAAAGCCTTTAGCTTTTAATTTTTCACAAATCTGAGTTGCTCTTTCGATTGTAATACTATCCCCATAGATAGCTCCGATTTTTGGATTCAACACTTTGTATCCCTGATCATTTATGGTTCCTCCAAATTCATCCCAAAGCAATTCTATAACTCCTTTAGCAACTATTGGGTCCTCATGATCACAACCACAAATAATATCTACCGGATCACCAGAATCTGGTCTGATAACAAGCTTACCTTCTCTTTCTAAAATTTCATTTTTTAGTTTAGGCAAATATTCTGTTAATACCTTCCATAGATCCCAGGTATCAGATACTACCGATAATATTCCTGTTGGATATGTTTCTAGTAGTCTTCTAAAAGTTCCTATTTCATCATCTTTACTTCCTGCACACATCACACTATGCTCTGTAGCATTAACACTACCGATAACTAATTCTTTGGTAACATCTGCATCATAATATGTTTCAAAAGCTTTTGCCACAGGTAATGTATCGCTTCCAGAAAATGATAGTGCATGTCCCATACCACTAAGAATTGAAGATTCTGTACCCGACATTCCTCTCATCGAGAAATCGTGACCCTGCCAGGTAATAAACTCTATATTATCACAATCTGTTTCTATTGCAAAAGAGGATAAAATGGTTTGATATTGTTTTGCAATAGTAGCAGAAGTACAAGGTTGCCAAATAATATTAGACAATAAAGTTTCTAGGTAATTGGTAAGCCAGAAAAATTCTGGTTTGGTATTCATTACTGTAAACATTGGTACTCTAATAGGGACTTCTGTCCCTTCAGGTAAGGCTTTAATTTTAATAGGTAAATATCCTAAATCGTGTAATTCTTCGATATGTGAAATATCATAATTTATACCCAGATAATGATCTACATATTTTTTATATTCTGCAGTCACTTCTTCTTTGGGAAGATTGAAAAACTGTTCGTTGAATTGTTTAATTAAATATTCTTGGCTAAGTTCTAAAAAGCATATTATTTACTACTATGTTTTTAAATTCCATCCAGGCAGTATTGGAAGCAAAGGCTATAGCTGCTACGGTTGCCATTTTACTGGTTGAATTTTTTATTTTTTCTAAGACTAAAAACCAATTCAGATAATTCTGAAGGTATTTTGTTGCCACTCCATTGAAGGGCTCCATAAATTTCCTTAGACGCATATCCATATTATTCACATTTTGTACGTGATATATTTTGTCAACAGCTCTTTGACCCTTCGAAGCATTAAATTTTTTGTGTGCTACCTTCTTGTCTTTTGCAAATGCAGTATAGCTTCTGTGACTGTCGCTACAAAGGGTTTCTACTTTAGCCAACTTCCCTTGTAATATAGTCTCCAAGTCACTTTTACTAATGCGACCTCTGGTAGCTACTTTGAAATCTTTGTTCCCTGATCGGTCACAACTGGCTATCACAGCTACTTTTTCATTACTGAGACCAGCTTTACTTGCCTTTGCGCCACGTTTTCTAGCAGGACGATCCAAATTTCGATTCCCTTTTTCAGAGTAAGCAAAGAAAAGATCATCACTCTCTAGGATTCCTTGGAATTCATCCACACTTACGCTCCCAAAGGAGACAAGTAATTTGTGCCTCCAATCAAAAGAAGTCTGAATAGAAATCCCTGTTTCTTTGGCACTCTTGCGAATACTATATCCAGAGAGTAAACAGAATAAATAACGATTAACTTTGTCTTTCTTCTTGAGGTTGTACCAGAACTTACCGGTAGTTTCACTAAAGTTTTTATGACAAGTATTACAAACATAGCGCTGTACTCCTTTGAGCTTACCATTAGCCTTAATTTTATTGCACTTACAATGAGGACAGCTTATGGCTTTACTCTGATTGCTATCAATCAGGGCTGAACCCTCAGTAGAGATCTCCAATAATGTGGAAACAATTTCTGATTGAACCAAAGCCGATGAACTAATGAAAAAATCTCTAAAATCTTCTGGTATCATTTCTCCGTTTTTATAAAGTAAAGATAAAACATATTCTAATTAGAACTTAGCCATATTCTTTAATAAAATACTGCAACCCAAAAAACACTACATTATCAATTCCTTCTATTCTACTTTTCCTAGGTGTCCAGTTAGAATACACAAAAGTAGTTCCGTTTGGATATTGCTCTTTATGCCCTAATTTATAACCGTCTGTTAATAGTAATGGATTCATCTTTATTCTATTTTGCGTTATTTATACGCAAATATAAATTATTTTTAATTATCTCCAAAGCTATTTACGGTTTTTCTATTCTACTTACTCAAAATATCTGCTAATTAGCTTATTATGGGAAGACAAAAATCAAGAATATCAAATCTAATTACTACCCTGTTTATAGTGATATGAAACAAATGGTATCAATTTCTTCCTTGTTCATTAGGATATAAGGACGGAAGTGGGTCACTTTGCCAAAACTCTTTGGTATCGATATCCAGAATGGTTAATTTTCCTTTGAAGCCTGCTCCTGTATCCATATTCCAGAGGTTATAGGCTTTTATAGGAGTATCCTTACCATATACAATAGTAGGGGTATGCCCGATATAAATCTCTGAATAATGACTAAATCGTTGCGGAGGGTCATCTCTCAAAGCTACCTCTCCCACTTCATCGGCTAGCATAGCCGATTCCCATAACGTTCGATCCCAATAATAATTAGAATCATACTCCTCATTACCGACTCCGTGCATAGATGTAAACCCCGCATGCACAAAAAGCCTACTTTCTTCATCCAGATAGTAATCTTGTAGTGTATTAAAAAACGCTTTATGAGTTTTTTTGGTAAGCAATCCTGACTGAATATAACTATTGATTGTTTCTTTTCCTCCGTGCTCTAACCACGTAGGGTTGGTTGCTCCTTTTTCTAGCCATAATCCACACCACAGGTCGTGATTTCCTCGTATAAAAACACATGTATTAGACCTAGAAAGATTTATAAGTTCTTGTATTACTGCAGCCGATTCGCTCCAACCATCTACATAGTCTCCCAAAAAAATCAAGGTATCTTCTGAAGTTACATTTGCTCGTTCTAAAACCTGAAGCAAAGCTCTGTATCCACCATGTATATCTCCAATTACTAGGGTCCTCATTTTGCAATTTTTATCAATTTTTTAATCCCTTTTTTTATTTACATTCTAATGTATGTTTCTCTTCTATCAACTTTTACTATGTCCTTTTATAGTAATCTATACATTATATCTGTTCTTAAGACATATTTAGTTCCGCTAATAATAGGCTTACCTTCATGACGTAACGGATGATGAAATACCAAAGCATCACCTAGTTTTGGATTAACCGTAATCCCTTCTTCAAAATAAGTTTCTCCTCCTTCGAAATCATCGTTAAGATATATCAAAAATGAAAAGAAACTGCATTCATTTTCATTTCGTTCATAACTTCCATCCCTATGCATTTTAAAGCGTTGTCCTTCGCCATATTTGTATATCCTAAACATTTCATTGAGACCAATTGCTCTGTAATTCCCAAAAGTTTCAACCACAAAGGGTTCTATTTCTGACCATATTTTTTCCCCAAGTATTTCATCCTTAAACAAAATACGTTGGTTATTTCGAATCCCCTTTACCATTATCTGCTTGCCATCAATATTAACTTTTGCTTCTTCAAATGAAATCTGTTCTCCTTTTTCAATAAATTGATCACACCCTTCTTTAGAGAGAAAATTTTCAATGAGAAATATTTCTGGGTGTAACTCTTTCCTTTTCATTTAGATTATTCTTTATAATTACTTAAGACCTCACAGGTTTTAAAAACCTGTGAGGTCTGGATACATTATGATTTAAACTCAATATATTCTGGAGCTACTACATCGGTTAGCCACACTTCATTATCCGATTGGTAAAACTCAATTCCTTTGGTATGCATTTCTCCTGATCTTACAGTCAGAATAATAGGTTTTCCTCTTCTCGATCCGACTTTTATAGCTGTTTCTCTTTCTTCACTAAGATGTACATGATGCCTGCTCATTTTTAACAGCCCTTTTTCTCTAATCGCATCCATAAATTTGGCCACTGTACCGTGATACAAGAATTCTGGAGGCTGCTTTGGTTGATATTCTAAATCTACCTTGATTGAGTGACCTTGACTAGCTCTAATCCTCGTATGGTCTTCATTAAAAGCAAAGCGTTGTTTATCACAGGATGCTACAACTTCTTCTAATACATCCATATTTAATTCAGGTCGATGTCTTTTTACTTTTTGTAGTAACTCCTTTACATCTGTCCAACCATTTTCATCGAGTTGTATCCCTACTTTATCAGGATTATGTCTTAGAATAAGGCTTAAAAATTTGCTTATATATTTATTGTTTGTTTTCATTTTTTATTCAAAATCATAGACATAAACGTCTACTTGTTTTTTTAATAGTGTATTTGTAATAATGGGTTCTATCATCTCCCACTTTCCTCCTGCTAATCCACAACCAATTCTAGGCATGTGTACACTTGCATTAAGTTGTTCCGCTTTAATTGCAATTTGTTCTAAACATTGTTTAACTGCTTCATAACGAATTGGGACTCCTTTACTTCCTGTTTTTATGCCCTGTTGAGCAATCATATTACCGACATACAAATAATCTGAAACTTGTATTATTTGTATTGCTCCCAATTTAAAGTCATTTTTAGCCCGATTTCGATGCCATTTTCGATATGCTTTCTCTGGTTCTTGCCATCTTTTAGAAATCGCTAATACAAATCCTTTTCCCCAACCTCCTATATTATTGCATACATGTACTATAATCTTAACTCCCTTAGCCTGTGGGGATGTTGCATCTCCTTTTATATATGTTATTGTTTTCATTTTTCTAATAATTCATTATACAGCTCAAAATTTTCCTGATCAAAACAAACAAAGGTTACCTCTTCAATCCGGTCTTGATCAAAATTTTTAACCGTTTCGACGGCTATTCTTGCCGCAATATTTTTAGGGAATTTATAGATCCCTGTACTTATATTTGGAAAAGCTATCCTTTTTACTCCATTCTCAATTGCAAATTTTAATGAATTGATATAGCAGTTTCTCAATAGTTCTTCCTTTTCTTTTCCTCCATTATTCCAAACTGGTCCTACGGTATGAATAACATAATTTGCAGGAAGATTACCTGCAGTTGTAATCACAGCTTCTCCTGGATTACATTTACCTTGTCTAGCTCTAACAACTCTACAAGCTTCCAGAATAGCAGACCCACCTTTGCGATGAATTGCTCCATCCACTCCACCACCTCCCATAAGAGAAGAATTTGCTGCGTTGACAATAGCATCGACTTTAATCGTAGTGATATCAGATTGGATTACTGTTAGTTTCATTTTAGTTTCAAATATGTATTCAATTTTTCATCTTTAAATATCAATGGTTTTTCTGCTGGAGTAAATAGGTTTTCCAAATCTTTATTTTTCACGAATTTATATTGCTCACTAACAAAATCAGAAACATCTTCAATCTCCAAAACATCATCTTTTGCATATCTTTTTATATATTCTTTTCTTAATCCAATCTGGATGGCTCGTCTTTCTAATTTCACTCCATATGGATCATGATCAGGATCCCATTGCAATCTCACATTAGAATTTGCAACATCCTCCTGCCAGGCTTCATACGATACATATAATTCTGGTTTAAACGATGAATACACGGCATTTTTAACATAGCTCTCAAAAGCTTCTTTTTTGAGATGTATAGCTAACACTACTTCTTGTCCTTCTTTTGTTGCCCAACCATTTCTGTACATCATCCACAAGAAATTAGGTTTAATCCATGTCATTCGGTCTAAGCTAAAAGCTCCTCCAAAAAATTGATTTTTTACGGCAAAATTTCCTATTTCTGGTCGATAAGATTGGTATACTATTATTTTCTCATCATCATATTGTGCCATAATATGATACCCGTTTTGGGGCCATTCTTTTTGTTGTTCTTTATATTTTTTTAGTTGTAATTTCATTATTCAAATTCTTTTTGAAAAGCTTCAATAAATTTTTTGTTTTTAGCATAAATTGCAAAAACTACTTTTTCAAATACTCCATCATACTTACCTTTTAGTAGAGTAGCAAATAATCTTGAAATCATCAATGGGTCATTTTGAAATACTCCACATCCCCATGCACCTAAGATCAATGTTCTATTCTCATTAAAAACAGACAATGCTAATAATTTATCAATCCGTATACTCATTATTCCTTCAATATCCGAAAATTTAGTTGATTCAAAACGTTTAACGACTCCTGTATTTACTGCAGCAGATGTTATAATAGAGCTCAAAATTGGGGTATCAAAAAATCCTCCACTATCTTTTCTAATAATGGGCACCATAGGACTATAGATCATGCCATCTGTATATATACAAGATTTCATTGCCCGATGAGTTTCATAAAATTCTATTGCTGAAATTTGACATGGATACAACCCTGACGATCTCGCAATACTCTCCTCTTGAGCCTGTGCACCATTGAAAAACCCTCCTCCTGGGTTTTTTGCAGAAGCAAAATTAAGACACATTGGATTTAAATAACCTTCTCCTACAACTCTCT